>JAYEFV010000570.1:0-22776 GCA_034658755.1 Thermodesulfobacteriota bacterium
ATTGAAAGAAATATGATTTTAATAAATTCTACTAAATCTAAACGCATATTTAAAAAAACAGTCTGTTATGGCGCAGTATATTTAAAAATTTTTAATTTTTTTCACCAAAGGCGAGCCGGAGCATCTCAGGAACTGCGTTATTCATCCGTAATTGAACCTTTGCCGCTTTTATACTAAAGTTTCTATTATAGAAGAAACTCTTGAATGGACTGCCTAATCCGGGATATTGTCCCATAACATCATAACATCCCTCTGCAGCATCATTTAACCTTCATGTCGTCATTTTTCAAAGGTCTCAGTTCAATTCCAATCCTGCTTGCCTTTGACTTTTTGTTTCGCAACATATATATCTCAAACTCCATTCTATCCCGAATGTTTCATTAAAATTTTCGAGAGGTTTTTTTATTATTGCAGTTCCTTAATTGTGAATTTTGTGCTTTTTGTGGCGACCATGATTGATCAGGCAAAAAAAATTCTTAAAACTGTATTCGGGTATGACGGGTTCATCACTTTGCAGGAAGATGTCATTGAAAACATACTGCGGAAAAATGACACGCTGGTTATCATGCCGACCGGCGGCGGAAAATCGCTCTGCTACCAGATTCCGGCCCTTATCTTTAAAGGATTGACCATTGTTGTTTCGCCGCTGATTTCACTGATGAAGGATCAAGTGGAGCAGTTGATGGAATCAGGGGTTTCAGCGGTTATGTTAAACAGCTCACTAACGCCTAATGAGTATCGCCGGAATGTAGATCTCATTAAAAAAGGCAAAGTGAAATTACTTTACCTGGCTCCGGAATCCTTGTTGAAATCGAGTGTATTAGAGATGCTTTCATCTGTACCCGTGGATTGCCTTGCCATTGATGAGGCCCATTGCATATCCGCATGGGGACATGATTTTCGTCCTGAATACCGGCAGTTGGTGGATGTCAGGTTGCGTTTTCCCAAAGCGGTTTCTATCGCACTGACGGCTACAGCAACCCCTAGGGTACGAAAAGATATTAAATCCAGTCTCGGCTTTGAAGACTCAGGTGAATATGTCGCCGGTTTCAATCGAGAGAATTTATTTCTCCAAATTGTTTCCAAAAACAACCCCTTGGATCAAACCATTGAGTTTATCCGCAAATTTCCGGGGCAATCCGGAATCATATACTGTTTTACCCGCCGGCAGGTAGATGATCTTTATACCGTTTTAAAAGATGAAGGATTTTCAGTACGCTCGTATCATGCCGGGCTGACTGATATCGAGCGAAAACAAAACCAGAACTTGTTTATCCGGGATGATGCACAGATTATTGTGGCGACCATTGCTTTCGGCATGGGAATCAACAAGCCCAATGTTCGATTTGTTGTTCATTTTGATATGCCGAAGAATATGGAAAGTTATTATCAGGAAATCGGCAGAGCCGGACGGGATGGGTTGCCGGCCCATTGTATGCTGTTGTTCAGTTATGCCGACATTCATAAAATAACGCATTTTATCAACAAGAAAAACGATCCTGAAAAGCGGGTGGCACACATCCACCTCAATGCATTTTTGCGCTTTGTTGAAACTGATGACTGCCGGCGCATCCCGCTGCTCAATTATTTTGGTGAAGAATATTCCATTAAAAAATGCAATATGTGCGACAACTGTCTGGCAGGAGAAAAAGAGCTTACCGACCTTACCATACCGGCCCAGAAATTCTTGTCATGTGTTAAGCGGACCGGTGAGATGTTTGGAATGGGCCATATCATTGATGTGTTACGCGGCTCAACTGCCCGGAAAGTTTTAAAATTCGGTCATGATAAATTATCTACCTATGGAATCGGAAAGGAATTTTCAAAAAAACAATGGATGCTCTTGGTGCGGCAGTTTCTTCATAAAAATCTCATGGTTCAGGATATGGAATATGGAAGTTTGAAGCTCACAGATAAAGCGTGGGATGTTTTTCAAGACAAAGAAACGGTTCTGGGTCATTTAAAAAAGGAATATAACGATAAGGACATTGAAGAAGAATCTAAAATAAAAACCACACAAGACCACGATAAAAATTTGTTTGAAATCCTGCGAAAAAAGAGAAAAAATCTTGCTGATGACGCAAGGGTTCCCCCTTATGTAATTTTTTCAGACAGAACCTTGATTGAAATGGCTGCATATTTTCCTCAAACCATGGAAAGTTTCCTGGATATCCATGGTGTGGGCATTGCAAAACGCGAAAAATACGGATCGATTTTTCTCGGCCTTATTCAAGAGTATTGCAGGGACCGTGAAATTAAAGAACGACCCAAAAACATTAATATACAGACACGAACCTTACCCAGGCAAGCTGGCAGGCAAAGACATTAGGACACAGATTTTCACAGATAAACACAGATAATATTACCTAACCCGGACAAGCCGGAACCAAAAAAGATCGGTTTTATTTTTACCACGAAGATCACGAAGAAAAAGAAGAATAAAATATATAACCTTCGTGATCTTCGTGTACTTCGTGGTGTGATCAAACTTTTTTTGCCACAAAATGCACAAAATTTACAACTAAGGAACTGCATACAAATTTTAAAAGGAGAAGATGATGATTAGCGAAAAAGAATTCAACGATGTCGACTTATCGGTAAAGCAAAATAACCTGTACCTGGAAGAGTCGTTTACCGACCTGGACATAACGTCCATACGGCGACTGACGCCGGTCAAGCCCAACGGTTTGAAAGATAAAAGTCGCAAACAGATTTTTGTGGGTCACCTTAACTTAATGACTCCTGAAGGGCCGCTTCCGATTCAGACCCCCCTCGCGGCCAGAAACCTTAAAGAAGCCATGGAAATATATCCGGAGGCTATGAAAACAGCCTTGGCCAAGATGCAGGAAGAGATCAAAAAGTTTCAGCAAAAACAAGATTCCCGTATTATCGTCCCAGGAACTTGATAGTATAGGAATTTCCTTTTCCAAACAAAACTCATGTCCCCCTTTTCTATTTTAGTTTCTTAATTGTAAATTTTGTGCTTTTTATGGCAAAAATTTTTTCTTCTCGCCACAAAGGCACCAAGACACTAAGAAAGAATAACAAAATAAAATCCTTTGCCTCCGGCCCGGAGGGTGTCTTTGTACCTTGGTGGCAAATATTTCTTGGTTCTCTCCGAGCCGTAGGCCGGCTTGTCCGGGTTAGGGTCTCTCGTTATGAAATATTAATCGAGCCGTTCGATTTTATTTAATATCATAATTATGAGAAACACAATATATGGCAACTTGCGTTAATAAAACACAATATATTCTAATTCGATGGAATTATATATAAATTATATATAATTTTACTTGACAAAATCAAATGACAAGTTTATGATATAATTAAAAAATTGATCCTTTTATAAACAATTATATCAAATGAGTAAAAATTTACTAAAAGAAATTAGAGAATCTCTTATGATGAGCAAGGCCGAGCTCGCCAGAAAGGCCAATATATCGCCTATTACCATTACACGGATCGAACAGGGCATGCCATGCAGAATGGAAACAAAACGAAAGATTATTCTGGCGTTAGGGTATAAAATTTCAGATAGGAAAAAAGTGTTTGGTGATTGAGAACATATCCGCCTGCGTTATATAGAGGCGAGTTCTTGACGATCGAATTAAAAAATAATCAACAGTAAATCAATCGGATAACAAAGGCAGAGTCGTTTGACTCTGCCTTTATTGTTTTATAAAACCTTTGCAAAGATATAGCTGCCCGGGTTAGGAACCCACTAACAATTTTTGTCCTGGATTGATGACAGCTTTGTCAGATAATTTATTCAGAATCCGTAATTTCTTCACCGTCAAACCATGCGTTCGACTGATTCTGTAAAGTGTGTCACCGGGTCGGACCGTGTAGTAACGTTTTTTTGTGGTTTTTGGGGCAACTTTTGCCGGTTTCAAGACTTGTGGTTTTTTTGTCCTGACTTGGGCTATTTTTTTCTGCAAATCATTCAGGCCTTTTGCGACGTGATCCATCCTTAACGTCATGGAAGCTTCCAATCGGTCAAAACGATCCTTGAAATGTTCGAAAGCTTGGGCCTGTTCCAAGGCCTGTGTTGCTTTGTCATCGATATCTTGAAATTTAACGACCTTTTGTTCAAGCTCTTTAAGCCTGTTTTCAAAGCCTGCAACGGTTCCCAATGTCCCTCCCAAAACCAGAATTAACAGGATGATCAAAATTAAAACAAATGCACCAAACCATGAGAAGGGAATTGTTTTAGGAATTTTGAACGCCCCGGAACCGAATTTTGGCTTTTTTTTCTTATCCCATTGCAAATAGCCTTCTTCATCAAAAGTATTCTTTTCCGGTTCTGAATTTACTTGATCCGTAAAGTCGGAGTTTTTATGTTTCATGGTTGCCCTCCAGGAAATTATTTACTATCCTTTTCTGATTGTGCTAAATAAAACATATCAAAATATTTAGCAAATTTAAAGAAAAAACATTTAAATTTCAAAAGGCCGAGTTAGTTTGCTTCGGCCCCCTGCCATTGCAAGCTCGCCCAGCATTCGCCTTAGGCGTAGCCGATGGTGGTCGGGCAAGGCGAGGCGGCCAGGGGTTCCGGAAAAGTGGGATTGAATAAAATCGAAAAGAGCTTTAGCCTAAGTTGAGTGATTTTTTGCGAAGAGATGTGCTGAGATCTTGATGCATAAGGGTTCGCGAAAACCGCAGGCATACCCGTGGATATGTGGAGGATCTTCGCGTATTCTTGATGCGCAACAGATCGGTAAAGATCAAGCAGAAAATTGCTAAATTTAGGCTTTAATAAGTTGATATTAGTAAAGATAAGTGTAATAGAACCATGAATAAAAGATGATTTATATTGTTAGTTTAAATTTTGAAATTGTTTTTTCTGAAAATTTATATAAAATAGATTACAGTCAGAACCAATATAGTAAAGATCAGACAAGGAGCTATTGAAGAAGGACATGGCTATGCATAATTTTAGCACCTGGGACTGGGAAACAGGCAAAAAGTTAGTTGTGGATACCACAAAGTGGAAGGATATGTTTGACTGGATAGAGGAACCTTATGCCAGCCCGGACGGGGAAAGGATAGCAGTAGTTGTAAAAACAGATGACATGGAATTTAGTGTTTGTGAAAATGATACTCCCTGGCAAAACACTTTTGACAAAATATGGTATTTAAAATTTGGATTTGATAATCGATTGACAGCATTAGTGTCGGATATGGGAACTTGGACTGTGGCGGTGGATGGTGTTGCCTGGGAAAACACCTTTGACTTTGTATGGAATACCAAGTTCGGGGCGGACGGCAAAAATATCACGGTAGCTGCTCAGAAAGATATGGAATACTTTGCAGTGACTAACGATATACCATGGGAAACGAGATTTTTAGACCTGAGCAATCTCACTGTCAGCCATGATGGAAAAAGAGTTGCCGGTGTTGTCCCCACAGTTATGATAAAACAAGGGGATATTTTTCAATTTCAGGAAGGTTGTTATTCCGCAGTAGTGGACGGCAAGCCATGGGATGCAATTTTCGTTAACCTTTGGGGCCTGGCCTTTTCCCATGATTCCGAGCACGTGGCCGCAGAAGTGAGAACATCCCTTTATGATTACACAATTGCTGTGGACGGAGTTCTCTGGGATAAGGTATATACTTCCGTCTGGATGCCGCAATTCAGTCCGGCAAACGGTTCTGTTACTGCGCCTGTAAGGATAGCAGGAAAATGGACTCTTGCTCAAGATGGCAAACCGTTTTGGGATCGCTCTTTTGCCCAGCTCTGGCATCATATGTACAGTCCGGACGGAAAAAAGATAGCTGCCGTCGTGGCAACCAAATATGGCCGCTGGACCATCGCAGTTAACGGTATACCATGGTCTCTCACTTTTGGTGATCTCGTCACTGATGCGGTTTTCAGCCCGGACGGAAACAGGATCGCCTGCATCGGAAAAGAAGACGGAAAGTGGACCATTGCTGTGGACGGTAGGGCTTGGGGTGAAAAATATGACATGGTCTGGCAGCCTGTTTTCAGTCCTGACAGCAGAAAGGTCGCTGCAAAAGTAGAAAGAAACGGACATTATACAACTGTTATAGACGGAAAACCTCTTAAGAAATCATATGAAGCACTGTGGAATCCTGTTTTCAGCCCTGACTCTAAAAAGATTCTAATAAAAGGAATCGAGGGCGGTCCCGATGACGGCAAGTATTTTCGGCAGGTTTTACCGGTAGCCGATATTACCGGCTAACCCGGATCTCTCACGGGCTAAAAGGAAAAAATCCATGCATGATATCTATAATTTTGTCAGCGGCCCGTTGGTGTGGGTCTCCTTTATCATTTTTTTCGGGGGTAGTTTGTACAGGCTTATATCCATGGCCATGCTGGCCAGGAAGAAGGATGTATTCGTATATGAATATATGAGCTTAAAATTCGGACTTCGGTCGATCCTGCATTGGATCATCCCCTTTGGAACCGTAAAATGGAGGAAAAATCCGCTTTTCACTATCGTCACATTTACATTTCATGTATGCATTATTTTTATTCCGATTTTTCTTAGTGCACATATAATTCTCTGGAAGGAATCGTGGGGTATTAGCTGGTGGTATATTTCGGACACTACTGCCGATGTATTGACTATATTTGTTATTGCTTCATGTATTTTTTTTCTTGTGAGAAGAATCGTTCTTCCGGAAGTCAAGTACTTAACATCTGTTTCTGATTACTTAATACTTGCTATTGTTGCCGCACCCTTTATCACGGGTTTTTGGACATATCATCAGTGGCCTGGGTTTAGAGTCATGGGAATTATCCACATTATAGCCGGAGAGATAATGCTGGCGGCAATTCCTTTTACACGCTTGATACATATGATTTTTTTCCCATTCACAAGAGGGTACATGGGTTCTGAATTCGGCGCCATCAGGCATGCAAAAGATTGGTAGGAAACGTAAGATAAAATCGTAAATGATTTTATAAAAGGAGAACATCACATGGCTGAACCTGCAATTGAAAGAAACGATGAAAGCTACAAAATTGTTGATGAGGGAATTGACAAGGGAATTGCAAGGTTGACTCCGGAAAGGATCGAACAGGTTATAAACAAGGTTTTAGCGGCGGAGACAGGCGCCCGGCTAAAGACATATGTTGAAACCTGTGTCCACTGTGGGCTTTGCTCTGAAGCCTGCCACTATTATCTTTCCCATGATAACGACCCGAAATTTTCTCCTGCGGGCAAGGTTAAACAAACCATATGGGAAATATTAAAAAAGAAAGGCAAAGTTGATCCCGAGTTTATAAGAGATGCCTCCCGAATTGCATCCACGGAATGTAACCTGTGCCGACGCTGCGCTATGTATTGCCCATTTGGTATAGACATTGCTTACTTAATGTCTGTTGTGCGAAGGCTCTGCCATATGCTGGGTGTTACCCATCTGTACATACAGGATACCGCACACAGCCATTCAGCCACCTTAAACCAGATGTGGGTAAAGGAGGATGAATGGATTGACACTCTCTTTTGGCAAGAAGAAGAAGCACAGGATGAGATATCATCTTTAAGGATACCCATAGAAAAAGAAGGGTCTGAAATTTTTTACTCCGTCATTGCCCCTGAACCGAAATTTCGTGCACAGCTTATATATCAGGCTGCAGTTATCATGAATGCAGCCGGAGTTGATTTTACAATGCCGGCAACACCCGGATGGGACAACAGCGATCAATGTATGTTTACCGGAGACTACGAAATGATGGGGCGGTTAAAAAGGGTACATTTTGAAACGGCGATGCGGCTCAAGGTTAAGCGGATTGTAATGGGAGAGTGCGGACATGCATTCCGATCCGTATATGATGTGGGAAACCGGTGGCTGGCATGGAAGATGCCGCCAATACCGGTTACACATGCCGTCGAATTCTATTACGAATTGTTAAAACAAGGAAAGATAAAAATCGCTAAAAAGTATGATAAGCCGGTTACCTTCCAGGATCCCTGCAATATTATTCGAGGAAAAGGCCTTCATGAAAAGGCACGTTATGTTGTTGATGCGCTTTGTGAAGAGTTTATCGAAATGCATCCCAATCGGGAACACAATTACTGTTGTTGTGCAGGAGGCGGTGTAATAAATACCGGCCCTCAATACAAGATGAAACGTATTAAAGGTAACAGGATCAAGGCAGAGCAGTTATTTGCTACAAAGGCCAGGGGTGCAAAGGTTATAATAGCCCCTTGCCATAACTGTCATGGCGGAATAGAAGATATTCTTCATCACTACGGCCTTGATATGGAACTACATTTTCTGGGTGATATTATATACAAAGTCATGGAAAAACCGGTATAACAGGTAAATTCAGTTGGGTCAGGCTCATAAAATTGGGGGAATCCTGATGGAAAAAAGGACATTGATAATATATACGGTAATAACTCTGATTGGTTTCATATTTGCTGTTATGTCCGGCTATTCACAGGAAGATGTGACAAATGTTGAGGACAGCGCATTTGAGAAGAAGATGAGACCAGCGGTTCCGTTTCTGCATGATAAACACAATGAAACGGCAGGGATTGACGAATGCAATACTTGTCATCATGTATATGAGGATGGAAAAGAAAATGAAGATGATTCTTCCGAGGACCAGGAATGTTCGGAATGCCATACCATTAATAAGGGCGATAACCCTCTGTCCCTTGTAAAAATTTACCATTTGCAATGCAAGGGATGCCACCAGAAAAAAAAGGCCGGGCCGATCATGTGCAGCGAATGTCATCCAAGATAAACGCATAACTCGCACCCACAATAGATTGAGAAGAAAATTTAACACGAAAATTTCCAAACACCCCGCAAGGAGAGAAGCATACCATGATTGATCAAGAGACCAAACGACTTGCTTCTATTTTTGATGCCATGGGGCATGGTGTTTATATCATCGGGGATGATTACACTGTAAAATTTATGAACAAGGCCAGTATTAACGCCTTTGGAGAAGGCATTGGAGGAAAATGCTATCAGGTGATTGCTAATCGTGATAAAATCTGCTCCTGGTGCAGGGCAAAAGACGTCTTTAAGGGAGAAACCCTTCGCTGGGAAAACTACTTTCCGCACATCAACAAAACTTTCGAGATTTTCGAATTACCTTTGCAAACCTATGAAGGAACCATATCGCACTTTTGTATATATCAAGATATTACAGAAACAAAAGAGCGTGAAAAAATGCTTCGCGCCTCCATAGAAGACTACAAAAAATTGTTTGAACATGTGCGTGTCGGTGTGCACATGAGCAGCAAGGAAGGAAAGTTTATTGATGCCAATCAGGCACTTATGGCAATGTTAGGATACACGAGCAAAGAGGAATTTTTTAAGGTGGATATAGCCAGAGACCTTTATCGGAAACCTGAAGATCGCCGAAAATACCAGGAGTTGATTGAACGAAACGGCCACGTAATTGACTATGAAGTTGAATTGAAGCGCAAGGACGGAAAAGTGATCTCGGTATTGCGCACCGCTCACGCACGATATGATCGAGAGGGGAATGTTATAGGGTATGAAGGGATCTGTGTGGATCAAACCCAGAGAAAGGAGATGGAACGAAAGCTTAAAAAAGCGCATGACTTTCAAACAAACCTTATCCAGACCTCAATAGACGCAATCATTGCCAATGACCGTAAAGGCAACATCATCATTTTTAATAAGGGCGCTGAAAACATATTCGGGTACACCCAGGAGGAACTTTCCGAAATTCACGTCACCCAGTTTTACAAAGAAGGCGAGGCTAAAAAGATTAAAAAATTGATTTACGGGCCTGAGCACGGCGGTCCCGGCTGTTTGGTTAACTATAAAGTGGAAATCGTCGATAAGTATGAGCAGATAATACCCATCCTGCTCTCCGCAGCATTACTGTATGAAGAAGGACAGGAAGTTGCCACGGTGGGCTATTTTAAAGATATGCGCGAACTCGAGCGGCTGCAAAAAGAGCTTCACACACTCTTTGAGTTTGAACACAACTTAATTCAGAGTTCCATAGATGCCATCATCGCCTCGGACAGTGATGGGTCCATTATCGTTTTCAATCAGCAAGCCGAGAAACTTCTGGGCTATTCCGCACATGAAATGATCATGAAAATGTCTTTTAACCATCTTTTCCCGCCAGCTATGTTGGAAGATTTCAGAAAAGAACTGGTTTCCGATGAATACGGAGGGGGAAATCGGCTCCTTCTTTTTGAGACATATATGACTAATAAAACAGGCGACAAGGTTCCGGTCCAGCTCTCAGCCACGGTTATGTTTGACCAAGACGAAGAGATCGGTATGGTGGGATTCTTCAGGGACCTAAGAGAGATAAGAAGAATGGAACAGCAGTTTGCCGATCAGACCCGACTGCTTCACGAGCACAAAATGATTTCCCTGGGCAGGCTGTCCGCCAGCGTAGTCCATGAGCTTAACAACCCTCTTGCAGGAATCTTGAACTATATTCGCCTGATGCTCAAGATTACCAAAAGAGGCTCTTTGGACCAAAAAAATATGGAAAAGTTTCAAAGATATCTCACCCTTGTTGAGAGTGAGACCGACCGTTGCTCCAAGATCGTTTCCAATCTGCTCGCTTTCTCACGCAAATCTGAATTAGAACTTAAGGCAATGAGTATTAACGAGCTCCTGGAAAAATGCATTCTGCTCAGCCAGCACAAACTCATGCTTCAGAATATCCAGATTAAAACCGACCTTGATCCGGACATTCCAAAGGTGTTGGGGGACTTTAATCAAACTCAGCAATGCGTTGTCAATCTTATTTTTAATGCCATTGACGCCATGCCTGATGGCGGCACTATGACCATGGCGAGTTCATTTGATCCGGAAAAGGAGATGGTCGAGATAACAATAGAAGATACCGGATGCGGTATTGCTGACGAAGACCTTTACCAGATTTTTGATCCTTTCTATTCTACAAAAACAGAGGGGAAGGGGCTTGGACTCGGACTTTCCATGGTTTACGGCATCATCGACCGTCATAAGGGATCTGTCACCGTTGACAGCGAGCCGGGGAAAGGGGCCATTTTTACTATTCGCCTTCCGTCACTGAAGAGGGAGGATTAACCCAATGGGCGATACAAAATAAATCAGGGATGCAAGCAGACCAGGTGTTTATAGCTTTAACAAAGGAAACATTTTAATTTTATTTAACTTTATACCCTTATCACATTTTTTGAGTTAAGTCGCTCCTATATCAAAGGAGGAACTATGTTTAAAAAGGTTCTTTTGGCCGCATCTCCAACAAAAGCCTGTGAACGTGCTGCGGACATGGCTTTTGCTCTGTCCAAGCAAAGCAACGCCAAATTGTATATTTTCCATGCCTACGGTATGGACTCAAATGGGTGGGGTGGAATAAGACACCTTGTGGCGTCCGGGAAGGTAGAAGAAATAAAAGGAGAAATAGTTAAGTACTATCAGGAAAAGCTCGAGAAATTTGGAGTTCAAAATTATACAATCGAGGTCGTCGCAGGAATGCCCCATAGCGAAATCCTGCGTTTTGCCAGAAAAAAAGCTGCTGATCTGATTGTTATGGGTTCCCATGAAAAAGAAACCGATGCAGATCTGCCGACAAGATGGGGGATGGCCGGCAGTAGCCTCGAAAAAGTGAGCCAAAAGTCACGCTGCCCCGTGATGGTCGTTTCCGAGCAAGTTCCTAAGATCTGGACTATGGATGCTGTTGGTGAGCGCCTGGATTTCCGGATTTTGGTGGTGGACGATGAACTCATCGTTCGCGATTCAATCAAGGAGTGGCTTGAAGATGAAGGTTTTGCCGCGGATATGGCTGCATCAGGTCCGGAGGCACTGGATAAACTGTCAACCAAAACGTATAACCTGATGCTTACGGATATCAAGATGCCGGGGATGGACGGTGTTGAACTCCTTAAAAGTGCCCATAAATCCTTCCCCGATCTTACCGTAATGATGATGACCGCCTACGCAACGGTAGAGACCGCCATAGAAGCTTTGAAGATAGGGGCGCTTGACTATCTCCTCAAACCATTTGACCCTGAGATCCTTGTTGATAAGGTCTTTCAGGTATACCAGGATTTTGAGGCTACCAGATCGGTAAAGGTGACTTTCTCTAACATTGTTCTGGCTACGGACTTCTCTGAACGGGCTCAACATGCCTTCGATTTTGCCTCCAGGATGACCCGCCGATACCAAGCCAAACTCCACATCTTTCACGTCGTGCCCGTCATACATAATGAGAATGTTTTAATATTAGATCAAGCGAATATAGAAAAAAGTATTAAAGATGCTCAGGAAAAAATGAAAAACAAATATGGTTCGGAATTAGAAGGAGTTGTAGAATATTCTTTTGAATCGTGGGAGGGAAGGCCATATGTCGAGATCCTCAAATTTGCCAGGTGGAGGAATGCCGATCTGATAATTATGGCTCATCATTCCAAAGAGATTGATCCGGAAAAAGCTTTGCTTGGTTCAAATGTAGTCCGGGTTGCCCTTTCTGCTGCATGTCCAACCATCAGTATAAACCGGCTTCCAATTTCACGCAAAGCAGGAACTTAACCTGTCAGATTTTCTATAAAATCGCGAAGCTATTTTATAACTTGATAGTAAAGGAATTTCCTTTTTTGGATACAGACCCGCCTGCCACTGCAAGACACGAGCGGGCAGGTGAACACAGATTAAAATGTCTTTTAAATTATAAATAATAATATTATCTGTGTATATCTGCGAAAATCTGCCTGCCCCGTAGGTCCGGAAGATCGTACTGGGGCGTCCTGTTTAGCTTGAATCTTTATCATAGTTTGGTGATAATTTATCCCGGAACGCTTTGGTAATGGAAAGATTCATGTCCAGTCGCAAATCCTGTTCTGAAAGACCAAAGGCCAGCCCTATAAGCTGAGGAAGATAAAGGATGGTCATGCTCAAGTCCTCTTTGCACATCCCCGATATCTTTTTTTGGTACGCCTCCAGGTTCATCTGACACATGGGACATACCGTGACGATGGCATCTGCTCCCCTAGCTGCTTTTAATATAGCGGCCACGAGCTCCAGAGCCACCTCAGGCTCGGTGGACGTGTGAGATGCTCCGCAGCATCTGCCCCCCATGTCCCAGGAATGAATCTTTGCCCCCGCGGCTTTAATAACCGGTTCCATGGAACGGGGCTCCTCGGGATCGTCAAAAATAGAGTAAGGACGAAGGCACTGGCATCCATAGTATGGAGCTATGCTTAGATCGATAAGGGGTTTTTTCACTCGGGTAAAGATTTTTACAGGGCTTACATCATGGGCAATTACGTCAAGAAGGTGCCGAACACGAATCTGACCGCTCAAGTGGAGATTTTCCTCAGCTAATATGATGTTGATTTTATCAAGAAGCTCCGGATCTTTTCGAATCTTTTCCTCAACTTTTTTCAGGTTCAGGTAGCACGCGCTGCACGGAACAAGAATTTCATCGACCACATCCATCTTCTCGGCCTTTGCGAGAACACATGCCGGTAAAGCCAGAGAAAGAAGATGGCTTGTAGCTTCGGCAGCACTGGCACCACAGCAGGTCCAGTCTTCAAGTTCAATCAGTTCTGTTCCCAGCTCCTGCATAAAGGCTCTTGTGGAGGAGTTGTATTCTATAGCCGTTCCCTCAAGAGAACATCCCGGGTAATATAGGTATTTCATATTTGCCTTCCACAATCTTAAACCGAACAAGCCAGAACTAAAAATTATTTGCCACGAAGACACCAAGCTCCAAAGATCAATTAAATCACAAATTCCAAGCATCAAATAACAAATAAATTCCAAATCTCAAGAATCAAATTCCAAACCGGTTCAAAGCGATTGTTTTTTTTTGTTTGGGATTTTGAATTTCGGTCATTGTGATTTGTTTGTTATTTGGAATTTCCACTAACTCAAATACTCCGTGAACGGATACTGTTTTTCATTGTGTCTTATTTTCTAACTCTTCCACCTTACGAAAGATCGCATCTAAAGCACCGCTCCCTTTTGAAGGGATCTCGAAAGAGACTTTTCCTTTGCCCATGAGTCTCATTCCTAATGGGGCAAACTGAAGGGGAATGAAGGGATTTTTCATGGAAATAAAATAGAGTGTCATAAACTCCATCTCCCGGACCCGGCCATGACGGCGTACACTTTTCATGAAACTTTTGTAAAATCGGATACTCTTATTATAAGGCGCCAGATTCTCTTTTGCAGCTATCTGCTTGAGTGCACTCATTGTCTCGGTAAGCGGAAGACCCCGTGGGCATCGTAGTGTACAGTAATAGCAAACAGAACATAGGGAGAAGGTCTTGCTATTGAAAATTGTCTCTTTTTCTCCCCTGAGGACATTGTACCACAGTTGACGCGGAGTAAGATCCATGGCAAAGGCATTGGGACAGGAACCCGTGCAGGTGCCGCACTGGATGCAGGCACTTACCATATCCCGGATTGGCGCCAGTGGATCAATGACAAGTTCAGGTGCAGATTCAGATTCCTGTTCGATTTTTATTTTCTCCGATTGGTTCATGTGCCCACCCATTTTTAATTGAAGATTGAAGATGGAAAATTGTTTATTGAGTATTGTCCATCGACTATTTCAATTTTAACCCTGTAATTTATTAATAAATCAAGAAAAAAGCAGTATTTATTTTTATTAAGATTAGTCATTTAGTCGCCAATAAATTGATAAAATTTTCAATCGTCAATCGTCAATCCAAAGCCGTACCTCAAGTGCCGAATCGATTACATCAAACATTTGCTGGTCTGAAAATCCAACAAGTACCGACGTACTGTTTGGACAAATCGCGGCGCATGATCCGCACCCCTGGCACATGGCGGCATTGACCAGAACTTTTTCCAGGTCAAGGTCTAAAGTGCGGGCGCCATATGGGCAGGCGCCGATGCATAGTTCACATAGACTGCAAAGGCTGTGATGGACTTCTGCAACCACTTTGCCGGCAGGCATCTGTTCATGGGAAAGAATTCTTAAGGCTCGCTGGGAAGCAGCCTCGGCAGTGGCTATCGATTCTGTGATGTTGCGGGGAGAATGAGCCAGGCCGCAAGCAAAAATCCCTTCCTTGAGTGAATCGACCGGTCTCCATTTAGATTCAGCCTCCTCAAAGAAACCGTCCTGATCCAGGGTTACTCCAAAGGCTTTTGCCAGGTCCTTGGGAAGTGTGGGCACAATGCCGGTGGCAAGGACAACAAGATCAGCGTCTATCTGGACTTTTTGACCGATAATCGATTCTACTGCCGTCACCTGAACAGATCCGTCTATGGTCGTAACCTGTGGTTTTTCAGCCAAATGGTATGGAATAAAGATCACACCTGCCTTGCGGGCTTGAGTGTAATAGGTCTCGGCAAAGCCATAGGTCATAATATCCCGATAAAGAATGTAGACGGCAAGTTCGGGGTTTTGCTCCTTGAGATAAAGCGCGTGTTTTAATGCTCCGGCACAGCATACGCGGCTGCAGTAATTCCTCGGCTCCTCCCTGGAGTCGACACATTGGATCATGACCACAGACCCCAGTTGAGCCGGTTCGAGGGTGTTATCCGACAGTTTTTGCTCCAGTTCTTTTTGTGTAACAATTGCCTTGTCAGTACCGTAACCGTATGATGTGGTAGTCGCCTCCGCACCTCCTGTGGCAAGGATTGTCACCCCATGTTCCACGGTTAACGCACCTTTTTCTTTGTGCTCAATAGTCGTATAAAAATGCCCCACCTGACCATAGGAACCGAGTACGCTGCTGCCGGTGTGTACCCGGATGAGTGGGTGTTTTTCCAACTTCAGAGTCGTTTCTTTGAGAAGAGTCTTTGTTGAGTTTCCTTCCAGGGTTCGTTGCAACCAGTTAAGATTACCACCCAACATCTCTTCTTGTTCTACCAGATCTACCTGAAAGCCGTGATCTGCAATGGCAAGAGCTGATGTCATTCCGGAGATTCCTCCGCCTACTATCAGAGCCTTCTGAATAATCTGCACCCTGGGCGCAGGAGCCGGATCAGCCCATTTAAGTCTGGCAAGCCCCATACCCAGGATAGCCGATAACTTATCGTTGACGGCTGATATCTCATCTGTTGGCGGGGTTTCAGCTTTGAACTCTGGGCTTTGATCTAAAAGCATTAAATCGACCACCTCTATGAGAGCAGGATTCAGACCCACCCGCTGCCCCAGTTCCCTGATTTTTCGCGCATACACGTAGGGAAGGCAGGCTCCGATCAGGACCCGGTTAGGTTTTTGTTTTTCCACCAATTCAACAAGGTTCTCCCAGCCCGTAGCAGTACAGGTTTGTTCAAGAAATACTACCTGGTCCACAGCCGGATCAGTCTCAAGGTGCCGGGTAAGTTGTTGCGTGTCTAAAAGCTTGGGAAGCAAATCACCGCAGGTGCAGACAACTACCATAACTCTGGGTGGTTCCTGTGAAATGTCTAACAAAGGCTCATCAGGTATAAGTTCGGGAGCAAGACTGCCGCCGGTCGTATGAATCACGCGGGATGCAGCCAAAGCAGCGGCAGAAGCCCGGATCACGGATTCATTGATGTCCTTAAGGCCTGAGAAAGAACCTCCCAATATGATCCCTTCTTTATTTGTCAGCGTCTCTGAAAAAGGTTCGGCTTTACAGAATTCCCACTGATTGAGTGGTATCCCCACCATTTCAGAAAGAGCTGTCGTGCCTGAAGCCGGCTTTTGGCCCACGGAGAGTACGACCATGTCGAAGATCTCATCCTGGTTGGTGCCGGAATAATCTATATTCCTGATAATAAGGTCGCAGCTGTTTTCATACTGGAGAACAGAATGGACACGCCCCCTTTCAAATCGAACCCCGTGTTTGTTTTCCGCCCGGTCGCGATAGCGCTGAAAGGACTTTCCAAAGGTACGCATGTCCATGTAAAAAATGGCGGCTTCCAGCTCCCTATCGGTTTTTTCCTTGGCCACAAGAGCTTCCTTGATAGCGTGCATACAGCAGATAGAAGAGCAAAAGTCGGCTTCGACCTGGATGTCTCGCGATCCCACGCACTGGAGCCAGGCCACCTTTTGTAGTGGCTTGCCGTCGGAAGGTCGCACCAGGCGACCCTGATTCGGGCCGGTTCCGCTCAAGATCCTTTCGAACTCAAGACTTGTTACCACATTCGGATAAACACCATACCCGAAAGTATTCTTGCCCTCGGCAGGATCGAAATAGGCGGTACCGCCGCAAAAGACTATGGCTCCGACTTCCATAGGGGGTTCCTTGACTGCTTCAAGATTCTGGTATATTCGGATGACCATGGGAACAAGGGTGTCGGGGTCAAACGGTTTGAGGAGATAGTCGAGCGCCCCTATCTTCATGGCTTCCACAGCGGTCTCTACAGTGGCGTAAGCAGTCATCATGACCACGCAAAGATCGGGAAAATTCTCTTTGGCTTTTTGGAGGAGCTCCACACCGTCCATTCCCGGCATTTTGATATCTGTGAGCATCAATTGATATGATTGTTTTGACAAAAGATCCAGGGCTTCCGGGCCGGATGCGGCCATATCCACGGCAAAACCTTCATCTTCGAGCCATGCCTGGAGGGATTCGCGAACGATCAATTCGTCGTCAACCACAAGGATACGAAAATCCTTGCGGATTTCTTCTAAAATCTTGATAGCCCCTGTAGGACATATTGCTTCACAGTCCCCACACTTGGTACAGACCGTGGTATCAATGATATACGAGTTAGGGATAGCGTGGGGAACCGGCAGGTAGATCGCCTTTCGCGCGGTCAGACCGGCATTAAATGAATCCGGAACTTCTACAGGACAGACTTTCACGCATTCGCCGCATCCCACACACCGTTCAGGATCGACAAGGTTCGGCTTCTGGCGAAGCGAAACCTGAAAATGGCCCGGTTCGCCTTCTACGGAGACAAGTTCGGTGGAAAGACGGATTTCGATATTTTCATGGAAGAGACCTTTACGCAGGCAATACTGGGACGATGAATCTCGATCTACCAGAGGAAGCATTTTGCACATGCCGCAACGATCGGTGGGAAACTGATAATCAAGCTGGCTCAAAATTCCCCCAATGTGCGGTGAACGGTCGATAAGGGTTACACCATATCCAACTTCAGCCAGATCCAGGGCAGCACGGATACCGCTGATTCCGGCCCCCACGACCAGTGTTTTACCAATTTTTTTCTTCATAACAAAACCTTCTTCATAATCCTATTTTCATCAGGAAAATGGGACAGAGAATATCATGTTTGTCTTGTTAATCCTGTCAAATTTATTATCCGATTCCGACAACATCGGTTAACTCATCCTCCCGGAATACCGATAGAGGAGGGTTATCCTCAATGCTTCTACCGGCCTTGTAATCAAAAGCTTTCTGTGTACGATATGAAACGGTTCGAAACAGCTCCATCACCGGAATATCGTTGGGGCAGGCATTAGTGCACTGACCACAACCGATACATGCGGTGCTTATATGGGCAAGCCGGGTAATGTGGTAGAAGACGGTATCGGTGGGCATCTTGATTATACCCTTACGATTGGCCCATCGCAGGTACTGGATCGGCTCATGGTTAAAAACATCCGTGACAAAGACGCACTCCTTGCAATAGCAAACCGGACAGGCCACCCTGCAGTTGTAACAGTTTATACAGTTTGCAAGATAGATGTTCAGTTTTTCCATGCTGTTGGTGGCCTCAGTAGTTTCTGCAAACATTTTATCGCGATAGGCCGTTCTTTCAGCGATCAGTGATTCAACGGCCGCAGCGCGTTCCGGTGGTTCCGGTGCATCAGAAAGATCGAGGTTTCTATAAAGATCCTCTCCTTTTGGAGTCCGGGCCTGAATCAGCAGATTTTTGTTTGTATCGACCCCGAAAAGTCCGATTAAAATGTCTGCACCATTGGGAACAGGATATTCGCATGCTTTACAGGCCGGATTCAGGTCAAATCCTTCCACGACCACTTCTTTTCCGGATAAGACATCCCGGTAAAATCTTGAAGTGAATTCTGTTTCTTCCTCTCCGATTACCTGAGTATAATCGACATTCTTGTACGCTCCCAGGCAGTCGATTCCCACCAGCACCACTTCTTCAATTCGGCCTTGCTTGAGTTTTACCAGCTCGACAAATGCGCGTATCTCGCATGGACGTAATACAACCGCCACTCTTTTTCCCATGGGCTTACGAGTGAGCCGGGAGACGATTTTGGCTGTATTCATGGGAAAAACCGGTGCCAGAGGGTCGGCGCAATTGAGTTGTTCAGGATCGGTCACAAGAGTCGGCATCACAACATTCTTCATGGGGAGGTGTTGTGGAACCAGAATTGCACTGATATCCTCCAACTGGAGGATGGATCGGAAAAACTCTCGTAGGGTTGCCAAAAGATCTCCGTCTTTTACATTGATTTTCGCCGTTTTCACCGTCGGTACTCTCCAAAATGGGTTGTGGTTACTGGGGAATAGGTATTAAACATCCGATGACCAATACCTAATAACTAAAATTATATCACCATTGTTCCTTTGGCCTGGTTGGGGCCCAGGTTCTTTATCTGTGTCACCATTTCACGAATGGTATCGGCAAACTGGATTCCGTCGCTGGCGCCAATCCAGGTCAACCTGAGCCGTTCATCTCCAAAACCGAATTGGGGAAGGATCTCTTTAAGAAGCTTGATCCGCCTTCGCGCCTTGTAATTTCCGTTGATGTAATGGCAATCTCCCGGGTGACATCCACTCACAAGGACCGCATCGGCCCCCTCAAGGAAGGCCTTTATCACATATTTGGGGTCAACCATGCCGGTGCACATGACCCGGATCAATCTCACGTTGGCAGGATACCCCAATCTTGAGGTTCCGGCCAGATCTGCGGCGGTATATGTACACCAGTTGCATACAAAAGCGATGATTGTCGGTTCAAAGTCTCCCATGATCCCCCTCCTAGAGACCTTTGCAAAACGTCCCCTTTTGCCCAATTTCTGCGTCAGACTCAGATTTTAATCCTCGACATACTCAATGTATGCCTGTGGTTAAAATCTTCGTCTTCCTTGAACTTGAACAAAATTGAACATTTTTCAAAGGTCTCTCTTTTGATATTTGGTGCTTGGTATAAGTGACAAAATACAAAACACTAAATACTAAAAACCATTTTAAATTCCTACTGAATGCAGTGAATCAATGATTCCTTCGAGTTCTGCGAATAACTGTTTTTCATTGAAATGTTTGACCTGGGCAGCACCGCTGGGACAGAATCCGGCGCAACTCCCACATCCTTTGCAAAGCGCCTCATTTACCACCGAGATGCCCATGCGCGCGTTATATTCTATGGCAGAATAAGGACAGAGCTCGATGCAGGTCTGGCACCCAGCGCACACGTCCGGATCGATCCACGATACGATCGGAGCAATATCCACCTTTCCCAGAGTGGCTAATGCCAGGGCTTTGACAGCTGCACCGGATGCCTGGCAAACAGAATCTGGAATATCCTTGGGACCCTGACAGACCCCGGCCAGAAAGACTCCGTCCGTCGCAGTGTCCAGAGGACCCAGTTTGGGGTGTTCCTCCAGAAAAAAACCGTCCGCACCCAGGTTGACTCCAAAAATTCTTCCAACCTCGAGAGCATCGCTGCGGGCCTGAATGGCGTTACACAGGATTACCATATCCACCGGAACCCGTATACTTCGTCCCAAAAGGGTATCTTCTGCAATGGCAATGAGTTTGCCTTGCTCTTCGGGTTTGATTGCCTGATCGGTAATCTCAGCCACCTTGCCCCTGATGAAATTTGTTCCTTCTTCCTGACACCTTTTGTAAAATTCTTCGTAGCCTTTGCCGAAGCAGCGCATGTCAATGTAAAAATTAAAAATTTGAGCATCGTGGCCGACTTTTTCATGGATTAGATGGCCATACTTGAGGGCGTACATGCAACATACCCGGGAGCAGTATTCGTGATAGTTTACATCCCGGCTGCCAATACAATGAAGAATGGCCACGCTTTTCGGAGTTCGGGTTAACTCACCGTTTTCGTCTCTGATAAGGATCTCGCCGCCGGTGGGTCCTGTAGCATTGCTGAGGCGCTCGAACTCAAGGGAAGTAAAAACATTGGGGTATTTGCAATAGCCAAATTGCTTCATGGGCGTGGGATCCATGGTGTCGTATCCGGTTGCGATGATAATGCTCCCAACCTTTACCTCTAGTTCTTCTTCCTTCATACTGTGGTCTATGGCCTTTGCCTCACAAACCCGGACGCATTCCATACATTCACAGCAGAGACCGCAATTAAGGCAGCGCAAGGCTTCTCGTTGTGCCTCGCTCTCTGAAAAGCCAAGGTCAACTTCGTCAAAGGAAGCAGCGCTGATCTCTGGGTCCAGATGCTGTGGATGTGCCCGGGATTCTAAGGAAAGCTCATCCGGAATTTCCGGCCAATCGCGGCCCGGTTGTCCCTGGGCCTCAAGCTGCTTGGAATAAAGGCCCAGATCTTCGTCGTTGATATAGCGATGGATCGCCTCCACGGCCTTGTGACCGGCGGCTACCGCCTCTATCACCGTTGCCGGACCGATGACTACATCGCCTCCGGCAAAGACGTAGGGAATGTTTGTTTGCATTGTATGGGGGTTTACCTTCAGGGTATTTCGCGGAGCCCATTGAAGGTCAGTCTCCTGACCGGCCCAGGGTGCATGGATTTTCTGACCAATGGCCGGGATCACCGCATCACAGGGGATCACGAATTCAGAGCCGGCCACCGGCACCGGGCGACGGCGTCCGCTGGCATCCGGTGGGCCCAGTTCGGTTCGCATACATTCAAAGCCTTCGACTTTGCCCTCCTTAACAAGAACCTTAACCGGTGCAGTTAGGTAGGAAAAGTGAATATCTTCCTTTTTAGCTCCCTCGATCTCTTCAGCATAGGCCGGCATTTCCCGTTCTGAGCGACGATAAACCACAGTAATTTCCCGGGCACCCAGACGCTTTGCAACCCGTGCTGCATCGATGGCCACGTTTCCGCCGCCGATGACCACAACCCGGCTGCCAGGGCATGTTTTATCCCCCAAATTTACTTCCCTTAAAAAACGAACCGCATCCATAACCCCTTGGGTTTCCTTCTCACCAGGAATGTGCATATCCAGGGAATCATGAGCTCCAATTCCGAGAAATACAGCGGAGAAACCCTCTTCTTTCAGATCCTTAAATGTAAGATCAGATCCGAACCTGACTCCGGTTCGCGTTTTGACACCCAGGCGTAGGATGTAGTCGATCTCCTGATCAAGAACTTCCCGAGGGAGACGAAAATCCGGAATTCCCACCCGAAGCATTCCGCCCAAGACGTCAAGGGCCTCAAAAATGGTTACCTGATAGCCCTTTAACCGCAGGTAGTATGCTACGGTCAGGCCGGAGGGACCTGACCCGACCACTGCCACCTTTTCCGCACGCTCCTCGATTTCCGGCGGATCGAGTTCTTTCAGATTTACATGATCTGAGGCAAAGCGCTTCAAATCCCTTATGGCAATCGCCTCATCCACCTCCAACCTTCGGCATTGAGATTCACAAGGATGCGGGCAGACTCGTCCAAGGACTCCCGGCAACGGCAGTCGCTCCATGATTAACCGGACAGCCTCCCGGTACTTGCCCTGGCTAATTAACTGTACATACCCTTGGACATTGATGCCCGCCGGACAAGCAATCACACAAGGAGCCCGGTCTTTTTTATCTATACAGAAGGTAATAGGTACGGCCTGTGGAAATGCTCTGTAAATGGCCGCGCGATTATCCAGCCCCTCATCCCATTCACTCGGGACCGATACCGGACAGACATTCGCACATTCACCACACCCGGTACAGACACCCTCCGTCACATACCGCGGTTTGCGACGGATTTTGACGGTGTAGCTGCCGA
>JAYEFV010000571.1:0-1534 GCA_034658755.1 Thermodesulfobacteriota bacterium
AAGCCAAACAGGAACCTCCCTCCTTGTAAAAAAGTCTCGCTTAAGGGCACAGTCTCCTACCGCAAACACTCCTTCGGTATTGGTTTTCATATAATCATCGACCCAGATCGAGCCCCTATCCGTGATACGTAAACCGGCTTCCTGGGCCAATTCGATGGCGGGCTTTGCGCCAATACTGACCAATACTATATCAGCGGGAAGCGTCTCCCCTCCTTCCAGGCTCACAGAGTCTGCCTTGCCATTGCCGTTGATGGAGGCAACGCGACTGTTTGTGTGGATCTTGACACCTTCTTCAACCAGCACCTCTTCCACCTTGTCACAAAGCTCATCATCAAACGCCGTATATAGAATTTTCGGCATAACCTCGACAAGATGAATCTCCAGGCCTTCAATCTTGGATAATTCATCCGCGAACTCAGCACCAATAAACCCACCACCCACAATTACCACTTTCTTCGCTTTACGTACCTTCTCCCGTAACGCAATCATGGCTGACATGCTCTTCTTGATCGTAACTACACCCTCTTTTTCAACACCGGGGATCGGAGGTAGAACGGCACTCGTCCCGGTCGCCAACACGAGTCTTTCATAGGAAATAACCTCACCGGATTCCATTGTCACATTTCGCGCATTCGCATCGAGAGAAATCACTTTCCCCACCAGGACCTTTACCCCGGATTTTTCAAGGGGCTGGTCGCTCACGGCATTCTGCGTGGGATCTGGCATGGTGTTAATCATATATGGAATGGCACAGGGAATGACACCATCCCCGATTTCCTTGATGACCAGCACTGATTTTTCAGGATACACGCTTTTAGCCGTGAGGGCTGTTATGATACCTGCAGGCCCTCCACCAACAACAACTACATTAGATTCCATAACAATCTCCTTTCCTTCTTTTTTCATTTTTCTGTTTAATTTTTGATTGTCCAACATGAAATAACCATCCCGCAATAACCATGCCTAAATTCCCGCTTATTTCGACGATAGATAACTATATGATATAACTAATGTTATTAAGGCTTATTTGGAATAATAGCGCGAGCTGAAGATGATATAGATGTCCACTTTTTTTACAAAGTGTAAAATTCCAGTTGATAATCTAAAACTCAAGGGTAGGGTATTGTGAATCAGTGTGGCGTGATAAGAAGACGTTTTTTCAGGAGCTGACTATAAAGAAATTCCCCTTTTTTCCCATTCTCTTATCCCAATAAACATATAAGCTTTTTCCCAAAAGCGGAAAAAGCTGGATAAAATTTGTTGCAATTATTTACACATGTGTTGATTACAAAACTCAAACAAGGTTAACTATCCGAAATTTATAGCAGAAAATATTTAATCTATCCGCTCAAATCCGGTATGAATATTGCGCTAATGTTTTTGATATCAGGAACCAAGCATTCAGGGAGGGGTTATGGGTAAAAGGATATTTTCAACCATCTCAATTTTTTTTCTTTTCTTTTTTGTAACAATCGCTCTGTCTTTTCTTGTCCGGTAGTTCTTAATAATCAGCAAAATAGAATTTAAAATACAA
>JAYEFV010000572.1:0-1534 GCA_034658755.1 Thermodesulfobacteriota bacterium
GGATTATTTTGAAAAACAACTCGGGGAACCAATTTTTATTACAGAAAACGCTAAGGATGCCAAAGACAGGGGAGCACAGCTAAAAGCAGACAAAAAAACTCATAAAGATTTAATTGATTCCCGGATGTTTGGAGCTGTTTTCGCCGAAACCGGCGGAGCTGACCACCTGACCGGTCCCATCCAGTTTAACTGGGGATATTCATTAAACAGGGTGGAACTAAACGAAAGCACGACCATTACCTCCAGTTTTAGTTCCGGCGAAGGGGTGGGAAAGGATTACCGGGTAAAATACTCGCTTATCGCATTCAACGGGGCTATAAATGCAAATACTGCACAACATGCCGGGCTCTCCGATGATGACATAGCGGTCTTTGACAGGGCCATGATCAACGCCATTCCCTTTTGCCGAACCCGTTCCAAAATCGGCCAGACTCCACGGCTTTATCTGCGGGTGGAGCTTGTTGACAACAAGACTTTTCTCAAGGATCTTCGGGAGCCCTTGCCCCCAGTGGCCGATGATGATTTCAAGGTCAGAGGGATCGATGATTTCAAGGTGGATATTAATGACCTTATTGAATATCTCAAGAAATTTGAGGCCAAGATCAAAACCCTTTATTATTGGAAAGATGAAGCCCTTCAACTTGAAGGATGGGATGCGCTGAAAGACGTGTTCTCAGCCAAACTGAAGCTCATTGATTCGACACAGGAATAAAAAGGCATGTCATGAATCAAAACATCTTGAAACTTCTGTCGTTCCGTGTTTCAGGGCAATTTGCCCATTTCAGGAAGTTTTACACCAACGCCTCTTCTCTGTCCTATCTGATTCCGCCGCGAACGGTAATCATGGGGATGCTTGCCTCTGTCCTGCGATATGAGCGGGATAGCTACTACGAGGTATTTCGTCCCGAAAAATTAAGGATTTCTGCTGCGGTCACGCCCGGAACCCGGATAAAAAAGAAAATGCAAAGTTTAAACTATCTGCATCCTGATTATTTCAAATTTCTTTGCAAGGGAACCGGAAAGGCAAAGAATATGCACGGTCAATGCAAGCTGGAACTCCTGATGCCGGAAAGCAAAACCATTGATTACACCATCTATGTGGGTGTGGTTGCCGGCGATTCCAAAAAGCTCCTTGATGACCTTGAAACCAGGATACGCCACAGGGATTTCGGGTATGGGGTTTATTTGGGCCAACGGCAGTTCATGGCAGATATCGATCATATACAAAACTATCCCAAAGAGATGATCCGTTTCACTGAAAGCGCCAAATATACGGACACCATTTGTCTCCAGGAAAACGGGGAACCGGATATGACCCATGCCGAAAACTTGAATACCCACATGGTAGTTGATCAGATGCCCATCCACATGGAAAAGGAAAAACCCGTGGGAAAGAAAAAGGCTAAGAGCGATCCTGGTCGGGTGATCCATACGGTAAAACGGGTGCTGCATGAGAAATCCGGAAAACGGATTTTTGGGAAATTTAAAAACGGCTATCAAATCAAAGACAAAATTATCACTTTCTATGAGGGAT
>JAYEFV010000573.1:0-6759 GCA_034658755.1 Thermodesulfobacteriota bacterium
ATCCCGTTGAGTATTGAGGCCAAAAGGTTGGCCAGAGAATTTAAATATCTTATTGATGGTGATTTTTTATCTTCGTTAGAGAATGTTCAATCGTTTGACAGCATTTTGGCTGCGCCGACCCCAATATTCAATGTGCTCAATGAAATGTTAAATACCGGCTTGTTAACACAGTATATTCCTGAATTTAAAAACATTGAGAATCGGATTCAGTATGACGAGTATCATCTCTATCCCGTGGACCGGCATTCGCTGCGGGCGGTTCAAATTCTAAAATCATTCGGCACCAAAGAGGGTGCCCCCAAAGCCCTGCTATGTGGTAATCTTTACAAAGAACTCAATAACCGGAGACTGTTGTTATGGGCAACCCTGTTCCATGATATCGGCAAAGGCGCCCCGGGTGAAAGCCATTCCAAAACCGGGGCAAAGATTGTTCGCAGGGCGTTGCCCAAAAGAGGATTTACAGACAAGGATGTGGAAACGGTTTCCTTTTTGGTCGAGGAACACCTTATGCTGTTTAAAACTGCAACCCGAAGGGATCTGTATGATGAGGAAACGGCCATTTTTTGCGCCCGAAAAATAAAAGACGTCAGGCATCTGAAAATGCTGTACCTCTTGACCGTAGCCGATTCCATGGCCACAGGTCCTAAAGCCTGGAATGAATGGACCGCGGCACTTTTGAAAGATCTTTTTTTTAAAGTACTGAATATTCTGGAACACGGAGAACTTGCAACCCGTGAGGCCGTCAAAGGTGTTGAGGAAAAGAAAAAAAAGGTTTTATCGTCAGGATTCGAGATACACCCCAAACAGGAATTAGAAACGTTATTTAACTTCATGTCGCCGCGATACCTTCTTTATACACCGGCTGAAGATATCCTGGAGCATATCAAACTTTACCAAAATATCGGTGCGGATGATTTTACCTGGAGAGTGGTTCAGACACCGGATTCCAACACACGGACGGTCACCATCTGCGCCAAAGACCGCCCGGGGTTAATCTCAAAGATTGCAGGAACATTTACCCTAAATAGTCTCGATATTCTCAACGTTCAGGTCTTCACATGGCGGAATAATATCGCCCTTGACATTTTTGAAGTTAAACCGCCTCCGGACCGGATTTTTGAAACCAAAACCTGGGAACGTGCGGCAAAGCAACTTCAATCGGCTCTAATCGGCGAATTGGATCTTACAGCAGCCTTAAGCGAAAACATGGATGTGTATCGATCCACCAAACCCCGCCCAAGGCATAGACCGCATAAAGTTGTTCTGGACAACAACAGCTCGAGTTTTTTTACCATTGTTGAAGTCTTTACTTACAATTTTCCGGGGTTGCTTTACAGCATAACAGACGCTTTGTTTAGATGCAGATTGGATGTATGGGTAGCAAAAATCTCTACCAAAGTCGATCAGGTGGTGGATGTTTTTTATGTCAGGGATTTTGACGGGCAAAAGGTCGATTTGCCGGATCAGGTGGCGACCGTTAAAGCGGCTATCGAGGAAGTTTTGCCTTAAACCGAACTTAAAGGGGATTGAGTAGAACTTAGGGGCTTCGCCCCATAAGCGCTAAGTTATTTTTTGCGCCGGAAGGACTGTGGAAGGTTTACTGAAAAAGATGAACATCGAACATCGAACGTCCAACATCGAATGATGAATAAAAAAACCAATGTTGAACAGCGAATGGTGGATGAAGAAAATGAGATTTTAGGATTAGATAACACTATCCATGGAGAAAGAGCGTTTGAGATCGACTAACCCTTTTATCCGTCCTAAAGCTTAACAGATAAGAGCGGCAAAGCCGCGTTATATAAAATCGTGCAACGATTTTATGAAAGGAGAGAAATCATGAAGAAAATCGAAGCCATCATCAAGCCCTTTAAACTGGATGATGTCAAGGAAGCACTCAATGAAATTGGCATCCAGGGCATGACCATTTCGGAAGTAAAAGGGTATGGACGGCAAAAAGGGCATAAAGAGATCTATCGCGGCGCTGAATATGTCGTGGACTTTATCCCGAAGGTCAAGATCGAAATTATTGTGGAAGCCTCACGGGCTGATGAAGTTGTCAGAAAAATTCAGGATGCCGCCAATACCGGCAAAATCGGCGATGGAAAGATTTTCGTATTTTCCGTTGAGCAGGCGATTCGGGTTCGCACCGGGGAAAAAGGCAAAGATGCAATATAATATAAATAGTAAGGAGGAATTTTTTATGACACCAAAACAAGTATTGGAGTTTGCAAAAGAAAAAGAGGCAAAGGTCGTTGATCTAAGATTTATGGATTTTCCGGGGGTATGGCAACACTTTACGGTTCCTTTGAGCGAGTTGGAGGAGTCGAGTTTTGAAGACGGCTTCGGCTTTGACGGATCCAGTATCCGGGGATGGCAGCCCATACACGCCAGTGATATGCTCGTGGTTCCGGACGCCACTACCGCCAAAATGGACCCTTTCTTTGAAGTGCCGACCCTGGTGCTCATCGGCAACATTGTTGACCCGATTACACGCGAATCGTATACTCGCGATCCTCGCTACATCGCGCAGAAGGCTGAAGCGTACTTAAAGAGCAGTGGTATCGGAGATGTGGCTTACTTCGGGCCTGAAGCTGAATTTTTCATCTTTGATGATATTAGATTTGAATCATCCAGCAATCGTGCGTTTTACGAGATCGATTCAGTTGAAGGCATTTGGAACAGCGGGAGGGAGGAATGCCCCAATCTTGGTTACAAACCGCGACACAAAGAGGGTTATTTTCCGGTTCCGCCCATGGACAAATTTCAGAATATTCGGACTGAAATGCTTTTGACGTTAGAAGGGCTTGGAATAGATGTTGAATGTCAGCACCATGAGGTTGCAACTGCCGGACAGGGCGAGATCGACATGCGGTTTAAACCGCTTATCCAAATGGGTGACCAGTTGGTGTGGTTCAAGTACGTGCTCAAGAATGTGGCTTACAAACATAACCGTACCGTGACGTTTATGCCCAAGCCTCTTTTTCAAGATAACGGTACCGGAATGCACATTCATTGCAGTATCTGGAAAGACGGGAACCCGCTATTTGCCGGGGATAAGTATGCCGGGGTTTCCCAAGAGGCCCTATATGCGATCGGAGGGATACTGAAACATTGCAGAGCACTGTGCGCCATTACCAATCCGACCACCAATTCTTACAAACGGCTTGTACCGGGCTTTGAAGCGCCGGTAAACCTGGCGTACTCCAGTAGGAACCGCAGTGCGGCCATTAGGATTCCCATGTACTCAGCGTCGCCTAAGGCCAAGCGTATTGAATTCAGAACACCAGATCCGTCCTGCAATGGTTACATGGCGTTTTCCGCCATACTTATGGCCATAATGGATGGCATTGGAAACAAGGTTGACCCGGGCGAACCATTGGACAAAGACATTTACGGACTGCCCCCCGAGGAACTGGCGGAAATACCTTCCGCACCCGGATCTCTGGATGAAGCACTTGCCGCTTTGCAGGAAGATCATGAATTTCTGTTGAAAGGGGATGTCTTTACCAAAGATGTTATCGAGAAATGGATTGAATACAAGATTGAAAACGAGGTAAATGAGGTTAAACTTCGCCCCCATCCCCATGAGTTCTTCCTATATTTCGACATATAAACTGGATTAAACAAAGCGAAAGTCCCTATTATTATGGCTTTCGCTTTGTTTAGCGGTAATGTCGATAGTCGATACGGTATTTATTGGCCTTGTAGGAAAACTTGCGCACCGTGGTTTTAAGTATTTGGGCCGCTAATGTAATATTTCCCCTCGTATTTTTAAGTGTGTCGATAATCATCTCTTTTTCGAGATTTGCCACGGCATCTTCCAGGGATAAAACCGGTAATGTATTCGTTTCCGTACCGGTTTGTAATGTGGGCGGGAGATGGTAGCTATGGATGACCCCTTCTTCACACAAAAGCACGGCCCGTTCGATGCAGTTTTCAAGTTCTCTGACGTTTCCCGGCCAATGATAATCCATGAGCATATCTATTGCCGGTGTGGAAAACCGCAGGATATTTTTATGATTCTCCTTGGCATATTTTTCCAGGAAATGGTCGGCCAAAAGCAGAATATCGGTCTTGCGTTCTCTTAAGGGCGGCATGTAGATGGGAAAAACATTAAGGCGATAATAAAGATCATGCCTGAAAGTATCTTCTTCAACAGCCTGTTCCAGATTTTTATTGGTAGCGGTTATAATGCGAACATCCGTTTTAATGGTCTGGTATCCCCCAACCCGTTCAAATTCTTTCTCCTGCAGGATGCGTAAAAATTTTACCTGGACGTTAAGGTCCACAGATCCAACCTCGTCTAAAAATATGGTCCCTTTATTGGCCAGTTCGAATTTGCCAAGTTTTTGTTTGATGGCGCCTGTAAAAGCGCCTTTTTCATGCCCGAATAATTCACTTTCAATAAGATTGGCCGGTAATGCCGCACAATTTACTTTAACAAAGGGCCCCTTTGATCTGAGGCTGTTGTAATGTATGGAGTTAGCAACCAGTTCCTTGCCGGTACCGCTCTCTCCGCGAATAAGCACCGTAGCGTTGCTTTTGGAAACCTGAGAAATCATTTGATAGACTTCACGCATTTTGTTGCTGTTTCCGATAATATCGGTAATACGATATCTATTTTCCAATTCGTTTCTGAGTCTTATATTCTCTTCTCTTAAATGCTCCTTCTCCAAACGGATGGTTTCCAGGTTGATAACCTGCCTTGCAACCATGGTGGCAATTACAGACATGAGCTTTTTCCCATCTTTCAGGGAATATGATTCGTCAAAAGGCATGTCAACGCTCAATGCTCCGATAACCTGGTTGCCTTTTTTCACAGGCACACAAATAAAGGACAGTTCCTGATCCTGTTTGGTCTTTCTGGAAGCAGTACGGTCAAGAAACAGCGGCTCCTGACTAATTTTTGGTATGGTGACCGCTTTACCGGTCTCGATGACCCGGCCGGTAATTCCTTCACCTAATTTATATTTTCCTTTTTCCATAGCGCTTTTGGAAAGTCCGTGAGCAACCTCTATGCTTATCTCGTCGCGCAAGGGGTTTAGAAGTGTTAGGGTTCCCCGGGGCATGTTCATTGAGCTGCATAGAATGTCCAGAACCTTATATAAAGATTTTTTAAGGTCCAGGCGCTCGTTAAGCGCTTCACTGATTTCATAAAGCAGTGTAACATCTTCAATTCTTTTCATAATGCAAACTTTCCATTAAAGTCCCCTGTACGTGACAATGCAGTCCTAATTGGCGTGATTTGCGAAGTCGTCAATCCTCGGAAATTGAAACCAATCGTCTCATCCGCTTTATTTTACTTCGATGCTGTTTTGCCGCCAGCATCCGTTTTTTAGCAGCCCGGGTCGGTTTGGTCTTAATGCGAGCTTTAGGTTTTTCGGATGCTTTTCGGATTAAATTTATCAGGCGATCAATTGCGTCCTGTCGGTTACGTTCCTGTTTTCGAAATCGCCTGGCCTGTATAATAAGAATTCCGTGTTCTGTGATTTTCCTGCCTGCAAGACCAACCAAACGGGTGCGAACATCATTGGGAAGAGAAGGAGAGTTTTTCACATCAAAGCGAAGCTGGACAGCCGTGGCAACTTTATTGACATTCTGTCCTCCAGGACCTGATGATCGTATAAAGTCCAGTTTGATCTCATTTTCACTAATTGCAATTGTGGGTGTAATGGTGATCATATTCTAAAGTTACATCATATTGGTTTTTTCCTCAAGAACAACTGCACTGATCTGCTTAAAGAAAAAAGATTGAGATATTAAACGGGTTTTAATTTGAGTTCGGAACCTGGGATATAAGGCATTAATCATCGGAATTAATGATTATAAAGACCCAAAGATTCCAGATCTTGAAACAGCTGTGAATGACGCTCATGCCATGGCAAGCGTTTTTCGTGAGCGTTATGGTTTGTTGTTTTCAGGTTAAACTTCTTTTAGAACGAAAAGCCACAAGAAAAGCCATTTACCAGGCATTACGAAATTTGGTATCATCAACAAAACCGGATGAAAACGTTCTCATATACTATGCCGGTCATGGTGATCTTGATCGTATAAGTGATGATGGGTGGTGGATAGCCGTTACAACACATTAACTGAAAAGACTTGCATGCAGTCTGTTTTTTTAATATGCTTTTTTACACATTACGGTTCTTCTGAGATGGCCAATTTGTTATGTTTTCTCAAATAGTTATTTTTGATGCATTCGTAAAAAGTCAAAATTCCCGTCACTCCCGCGAAAGCGGGAGTCCATAATAACTTGAAATTACTGGATTCCCTCTTCCGCGGGAATGACAAATATGGGGCAAAACGGACTTTTTACGAGACCATCATTTTTACAAAAGAGAAAGATATAGACCTTTTCTATAGAGGGAGATAAAAATGGCTAAAAAAGAGAAGCGTATGTGCAAGTGGAAGGAAGGTGATATATCTGAAAAATTACATAAATACATAAATATTGTCAGAAATCCAAAATTCGTATGCAAAAAGTGTGGAAGGGTGGCGGACAAGAAAAAGTTGTTGCACAAACCTGCTTCATTAAAACAAGGTCAGTCTTGGCATACTAAACAAATCTAAATTTTAATTTCCCAAGAAGCATGCTTCATAAATAACTTTAAAAAATAGAAAGGAGAGTCCGATGGCAAAAGAAGAAGAAAAGAAGGTTGAGGAAGCCGAGCTCAAGGAGGAAGCCAAAGAAAAAAAGAAGGGTAAAGAGAAAAAAAAGAAAGATAAAAAAGAAGAAAAGGCAAAAGCCAAGAA
>JAYEFV010000574.1:0-6755 GCA_034658755.1 Thermodesulfobacteriota bacterium
TATTTTTCTGGTGTCAGGTCAAGTAAATCCTAATTTTGACAATTTTCAAATAATCTTCGTCCTGATTTCATTCGCCTAAACCCATAACTTCTAACTATAGCGAATTCTTGACACTTCTTTATCACTACTGTATTTTGTTGAAATAACAAAAACTTTGGAGAACGCAGATGAACAAATTGGAACTTATTGAGAAGCTCAAAACGGAAGCGGGATTAACGAAAAATGAGGCTACGGAGGTTGTGAACCTGTTTTTTAACGAAATGGCGAACGCCCTCCCATTCCCTTTAACGGCATAACAGAAATCAAATCCGTAGAGAATAATCTAATCGTTTAAAAGCGTGCCAGGTAGAACACTTTTGTCACCAAATTTTTCGTATAATGAATCTAAAACAGTATTCAATCTCTGACGTTTTTGAGGTGATTGGTCTTGATCAAAAAGAGAGAGTTGGGTTCCGATGCCCAAAAAACTGAGTTGAGACAAAGAAATCCCTAAAAGCCTGATTGGTTTTTTAGTTACCTCAGTCTTTTCTAAAAGACGACGAGCAGCTGAATATATCTCCAAACCGTCATTAATGGATTTAGGCAGAGTTGTTGACCGGGCGATCTGAACAAAATCAAAATATTTGACCTTCAATGTGATGGTTTTTCCTTTTAGGCCCTTATTCCGCATCCGTCGAGCCACTTTATTACCCAAAGCAAGGAGCTCTTTTTGAGACGCATCCAAAGATATGATGTCTTGTAAAAAAGTCTGTTCATGACCGATAGACTTCACATCATGTTCCGGTATCACATCTCGTTCATCTACTCCCATGGCCAACAGATGTATTTTGACACCATGTTTTCCAAATTTTTTCTCCAAGACCTTTACTGGCGTTTGTCTCAAATCCCTAAAAGTGTGGATATCGAGGCGACTTAAGAGTAGCTGTGTCACTTTTCCAACCCCCCACATTTTCTTGACGGGGAGCGGATCTACGAAATCTCTAATACCATCGGGATGTATAACAGTTAAACCGTCAGGTTTGTCAATGTCAGAGGCAATCTTTGCCACAAATTTTGAAGGAGCAACACCGGCTGAAATTATCAGGTCTGTCTCTGCTAAAATTATTTGCTTAATCTTTTTAGCGATTTTCTCGGGCTGACCAAAAAGACGTATGGAACCTGTTACATCAAGAAATGCTTCATCAATAGATATGGGCTCAACTAAGGGTGTGAAACGATGAAATATTTCAAATACCTGCTTAGAGACTTCTTGGTATCTCGACATTCTGACAGGTAAAAAAATCCCATCGGGACAAAGGCGTTTTGCTTTCGCAATAGGTTGGGCAGAATGAATACCGAATTGTCGAGCTTCATATGAGGCAGATGACACCACACCTCTTTCCTTGCTACCTCCCACTATGACCGGTCTCCCTTTTAAGGCAGGATTGTCCAGCATCTCAACCGAGGGATAAAAAGCATCCATGTCTAAATGAATGATTTGTTTTGACTGACTTTGCTTATCCATAAAAACGTGTGATTGAGAAGAAAGCCTAAAAGGGTTAATTAATTGTCTGTCTGGCATAGATTTTTCTCATTCTAACAGACTGCGGGTCAAGGTTGGTCAGGCCGTATTCATCAGCCCAATGCATTGCTTCCAGGTATTCCTTTACAGAAATTCTTCTGTTGATCTCAGGGTATTCAAGGGCTTTATAATCCGGAAAATATTGATGCATGATGTTCACATAGGTTGATTTTGGGAGATTTTCAGCTACCCATCTAACGAATTTCTCTGTACCGGCTTCATTGTTTGGCATAACCAAGTGCCTGATCATCAATCCATGAATAGCAATTCCCTGGCTATTGATCAGGCGCTTTCCTACCTGCCTGTGCATTTCTAGAACCGCTTCTTGAGACACTTCTGGATAGTCCGGTGCTACAGATAAATACTTCGAGGCTTTCGAAGCCTCCATATATTTCATATCCGGCAAATAAATATCCACGATGCCATCTAGAATCTTCAATATTTCAACTCGCTCGTAGCCGCTGGTGTTGTAAACCAAGGGGAGACGAAGTCCTCTCTTGAAAGCAATCCTTGTTGCATTGAGGATATTTGGCATAACGTGGGTTGGTGTTACTAAGTTGATGTTGTGGCAGCCAATCTTCTGGAGGTAGATCATCATATCTGCCAGATCCTCATCTTGAACTTCTTTCCCATATCCTTTGATGGAGATAGGCCAGTTCTGGCAAAAAACACAACGGAGATTACAGTTGGAAAAAAAGATTGTTCCAGATCCTCTTTTTCCCACTAGCGATATCTCTTCACCAAAATGTGGATGTGCCGTGTAGACCAAGAGCTTGGACGGTGCATGGCAAAACCCTTGTTCGCCATTCTGCCGATTGGCACCGCACAACCGGGGGCAAAGTTCGCATTGTTCGAAAATTGAATAAGCTTGCTCAACTCTCTTGGCTAATTCCCCTTCTTCCTCAAGCTTCGCATAGCAAGGATACCATTGTTCTCTTTTTTTATTCAAAGCAAAGAGAGAATTGTTGCCGAAAAACAGAGAGCCGCCCAATATGAGCGATCTTTTTATGAAATTGCGCCGTGTTAATTTCATTAGGGAAACTACATAATATTTAATTTTTTTTTCGAATTCTTATGCAATAAGAAAGACATTCTTGGACTTCGCTGTTTTAATTCGTTTATGGAGTTTTATATCTCTTTTTTAAGCGACCAAACTCATAACTTAAATATATCATTCACGATTTCTAAAGTAAACCTTGAACTTTTTGGGCTTTAATTTTTCCGGGTTCTACAGGATAGTTCCCAAGATATTACAGCGATAATTACCTTTTTCAGTTAAGTGGCACTGGGGCGGCCCATAATTCGATGAGGTTGACAAAAACTGATTGTGATTTTAATGCACATTATTCTCCTTTTGATTTTTGTTCCACGAGCAATTCCGTGTCATTGTGGGAATAGGGCGGAGAGCAGCAACAAAGCACCATGAGTACGCCCTTACCGGTATTCTGAATCCGGTGTGGCATCCCTGGCGGGATGCAGATTGTATGGCCCTCTGTTACTTCAAACCTCTCATCTCCAAGAGTCATAAGACCTTTCCCTGATGTAATATGATAGAGTTCCTCACTGTTGTTATGCTTGTGGAGCAAGGTCCCAGAACCGATCGGGATACAAGCCTCGGCCAGACTTTGCCTCTGGTTCCCATGTACGTTTGGATGCATTAATTCTTTGATCTGTGAGCCATCCTTGGTTGAATAGGGCTGTATTTTGTTGTATTCACTTTTTATTGCCATAAAGAAAATATGTATTATAGAAAAACACATTGTCAATAATTAAAAAATAATAAGCCTGGTGATGAGCAAAGAAGTGTCAATAAAGTTGGACGGGAAGATGGTAAAGGTGCCTGAAGGTATCACCGTCAAAAGAGCGCTGGAAATAAGTGGCTGCAAGATAACAAAATATCCGGAGAAAGGCTCATTATTCGCGCCCTGTGAGGTAGGAGGCTGCTGGAGCTGTGCTGTTGAGGTAAACAATGAATTAAAACCCGCCTGCATTACGCCAGTAACCAAGGAGCTTAAAGTCAACACAGAGCTTGTTCAAGATTACCCCCCAAAGAGAATAGTGCATGGTTTTAGCGGACATACTGTGGGCGGTGTGGGAACGCCCTATTGGCTAAAGGGCCGTCACGGGTATATATAGAGCGCTTGTTTTGCCTCGGGTTGCAACCTTCGCTGCCCCCAATGCCAAAACTGGGAGACAACTTATTCAGCACAGGGTAAGCCATTGACCCCAAGAGAAGCAGCAGAGCTTATGACAGCCGCCAGAAAAAAATTTGGAGTTGACAGGATGGCCATTTCCGGAGGTGAAAGTACCTTAAACAGGAGATGGCTTGTGGAATATGTTGCCGAGTTAAAAAGGCTTAACTCTGATCCGAATGCAAGGATTCATGTGGATACAAACACCACTATCCTGTCAAGGGATTATATCGACAAGCTGGTTGAGGCAGGAATGACAGATATAGGCCCGGACCTAAAAGGATATTATCCGGAAACATTTATGCAAATAACTGCCATAGAAGACAAATCAATGGCTGAGCGGTACTTGAATACAGCATGGGATGCAGTCCAATACTTGATTGAAAGATACAAGGACAGTGTTTTCACCGGCGTTGGAATTCCTTATAATAAAGAACTAATACCGCCGCAAGAAATCGAATTGATAGGAGAAAGGCTATATAAAATAGATCCTGAGATCCAGGTCTGCGTTTTGGACTATCGGCCTGAGTTTAAAAGGCTCGATCTCGTTAAACCACACTTTAATGAAATGGTTAAAATCCACAAAATCCTTACAAGCAAAGGACTTAAGACCGTATTATGCCAAACCGAATATGGGCACATAGGTCCGGAATTATGAGTGATGGGAGTAATGAAACTTGTTTCAGAATCGACAAACCGACTTTAAAATAAAAGATAAATAGCAGTTATAGCCGCAACCATCGTTTGGTGATATGTTATGGAGGTATCTGGCAAAATCCGGCTCATTAATATGTGCCGAACCATAGCAGCTATCAAAGGTATTGGATAGATGATTTGGCATCCCAATCTATACCGCTACTGGAGTGTTTTGCATGCAAGGTTCAAGGCAGCTAATCGCTCGTTTTGGATAGGAAAATAGATGCACACACACTAAGAAGCTATTCGATGATTAATTATTGTGTGAAGAATGAAGACCTTACCCCCATTCTCTCAAAATTGATTGCTTCCTCTGGGGAGTCCAGATATCTGGTCTGAACCCTAAATATTTTTTGCCTCAGCAATTAACTTATCAAACTTCTCAACTTCCACTACAGGTGATGTTGTAAATGAGATTCCTGTCAGTTTGTTTAATACAACAGATGCGGCAAGAGCCTTTTCAGAATCAGAAAAATCCAAGGTAAGAACAAGGTCGTGTTCACCCAGTACAGCGTACATCGATATAACCTTTCCACCATTTTTTTTGATCAGCTCAACCGCTTTATCCGTTCTTTCAGGACTGATTCCCTTTAATGCCTCTGAGGAATATTTTCCAAACATCATGAATATTGGCATATCCAACCCTCAAATTTCCTAATTTTATGGACATCCGTGCTTCCTGTCCTGTGACCTCTATAAATTTCATGGGCTTGTCCATCAAAAAGATTTCACACCTTTGGCGATTCATCTTGGAGTCTTTCTGAAGCAGGCTCCCCAGCAACTCCCCAATGTGATTTGGGGATTACCGCACATAATTTCATGGCCGAATTACAATGTTTAATTTCCCGGGGCGGACGTCCCGTCAAGGCGGCGGGATGGTCTGCCCCGACAAATGCTTCAAAACTCAGCAAGTTATTGCCGATTGTCCCTATTAAAGCTACAATCCTAAATTATAAGTTTCGTATTCAGTCGGTCCATCAAGCAACGCTTCAAACGCGGTCTCATTTTCCGCTCTCAAATCACCATTTTTCCATTGGTTCCAATTCTCTATTCTCTGCCACATGGATATAACTACCACATTATTTGGATCGTCACAGCCACTCAAAGTCTCCGATGAAATGTAACCCGGCTGGTTCATGGCATTGTACCGGGCTTTGATAAGGAGTTTTGAAGCCTCATTAATTTTACCGTCTTTTATTTTTCTCTTGATAAAAACTTTGACCGCCATAGTGACCTCCTTTCGTTACATAGGTGAATAATAGGAATACACATGCTTTATCAAGTTACTTATAGATACGGCTGGAATAAGAGAGTCAGGCGTAATGTCCGCACAGCAAGAAGTTTTTCACAATGGAAATCGAATAGAGATAGAGGTATGGTTTCAAAAGAAATTCAATTATTATAATATGTATATTAAAACCTTAATAGTGTCAAGAAAATTATAAATCATTAGAAATGGTTGTACCACTTTGTGGCATTAATTGGTGAAATGAATCGTTTGAAATAAGGGATGTACTTGATTCAACATAACTTGCCAGTCTCACAACTTGGACCCAACTCTTGTTCATTACATATAAAAAAAAATGAAAAGGGCAAACCCCGTAAAAAGGATTCACCCTTATTGAAAAACGATATCACAAAAATTCAGGACTGCCGATATTTACATATCAGCATTAACCAAAATGAGTGCTAACCGATTGAGCTAACCAGTGGCAGCTTTATCACCGTCTAATTCAACGGTAGGATAGACATTCTTACTTTTGGATATTCCGCTTGATTCCGGTCACTGATCCCGCTCCATTTCGGCCACCTGTTCAGGAACATTTCGGCCACTGATTCAAAGATATTCCAAGTCGATAAAAAAATAACTTTGCGTTGATTTTTAATGTTAGCCAGAAAAAAGGGGACGGGGTTGAAATTGCGCCTTTCTAGTCTTTCAGGGACAAGAATTGATCGACGATCAGTTTTTGGCCTCTAGTGGCCGCCCGACTGACAGCGGATTTGATTAACCCGAGGTACTTGTCAACCTCCGTTGCCGTCAGGCCCATATCCCGAATCGGTATCTTGCCAAGGATTTTTGCGTTTTCCCATAATAACGCTGTGACCGGTGTAGGCATACCTGTCAAGCGACTTTAAATCTTTTACAATCCCGGCCCGAATCGGATTTAAATGTATATAGCGCACCAGTTCCGGAAGGTAAGTGTTTTCCTGACACAAAATCGATTTGCCGTGCCCTGTTAAATCTAATAATATCTTAATTGGAGAAACGTGTTCCCGTCAGAATGAGTTTAAGAAAAGGTGCATTT
>JAYEFV010000575.1:0-6748 GCA_034658755.1 Thermodesulfobacteriota bacterium
GATAAATTATGCAGCAGGTAGATATTATCATAAAAAATGGCACTATTTTGACGTTGGATTCAAAAAATTCTATTCTTGAAAACGGCTTTTTATGTATTCATGGCGACAGTATTTCTAAAATCGGGACCGGCAGCCCCACGTCATTTAAAGCCGGAAAGATCATAGATGCCGGGGGAGGTCTGATTCTTCCCGGTATGGTGAACTGTCATACCCACGCAGCCATGAGCCTTTTCCGAGGGCTTGCCGATGACCTCCCTCTCATGGAATGGTTAAACAACTATATCTTTCCGGCAGAAAGGAAAATGGATGCGGAGTTTGTTTACACCGGGACCCTGCTTGCCCTTGCAGAAATGATTCTGTCCGGCACAACCACATTCTGTGACATGTATCTATTTGAAGACCAAGTGGCCAAAGCGGCTCGAAAAGCCGGGGTAAGGTGTCTGGTGGGAGAAGTCTTGTACGATTTTCCATCACCAAATTACGGGCCCGTGGAAAAAGGTCTTGAGTATACCGAATCGTTGATTCAAAAATGGCGAAATGATCCCCTCGTATCAATCGCCGTAGAGCCTCATTCCCTTTTTACCTGCAGCCCCAAACTCCTTACAGCGTCTAATGAACTGGCTTTAAAATATAATGTGCCGCTGATTATCCATGTGGCAGAGACATTAGCTGAGCTTTCTGAAATAAAAGAAAAATACGGAAAAACACCGGTGAAGCATCTTGATTCACTGGGGCTTTTAGGGCCTCACCTGATTGCAGACCATTGTGTTCATCTGGAGGACCCGGATATAAAAACAATGGCAGTACACGGGGTAAACATCGTTCATAATCCGGAAAGCAATATGAAGCTGGCATCCGGTATTGCCCCGGTTCCCCAAATGCTTTCACAAGGATTGACCGTGGGATTAGGCACGGATGGTTGTGCCTCCAATAACAACCTGGACCTTTTTTCAGAAATGGATACGGCTGCCAAACTTCACAAAGTGAACACCCTTGATCCTACCGTCATGGATGCGCTTACTGTGTTAAAAATGGCCACTATCCAAGGGGCAAGGGCGTTGGGACTCCAGGATATCACCGGCTCTCTGGAAGTCGGGAAAAAGGCGGATGTCATCGTGATAGACACTCACAAACCACATCTCACTCCCATGTATAATGCAACATCTCACCTGGTCTATGCTGCCAGGGGAAGTGATGTAAGGCACTCCATTATCAACGGTAAACCGGTTATGGAAGATCGTAAATTGCTGACACTGGATCTTGCTGAAATAATCGCAAGTGCCAGAGAAAAGTCAATTCGTGTGATGTCGTGGCTGTCATTTTGAATTTTAACCCATAATCGTTGACACGCGGACACGCACCACTCTTTTGATCGTAAGGAGGGTGGCAAGTCCGGTGAAACATCACGTCAACATCGCACAAAGGTCGGGAAGTTTCTGAATTATTCTATCCAGTCTTGTCCTATTTTCGGTGTTCACTATATCACGGACTATGGTGAATTTCATTTGGACCGCTGCGGTATGGCCGAACATTAATGCGGATAGTAGAAAACTCAGATCAGCAAAATATCTCTGACCAAACGATTGATGCCAGGAAGAAAAACGAGCGGAAATCGCTTCAATCGTATTTGATGCCTGTAGAAGGATCTTGTCGTCTATAACTGCAGGGCCGTTTGTTTCCACACACAGGCAATAGGGCACCTGAAAATCAACAACTTTTTTCGCAAGAGATACTCCCAGACTTTTCCACTGTTCCTGCAAATGTTTTTTAGCCTTACGATCACGCGCCGCAAGTGTCTCATAATGGGCTCGCGACCACAGCCCATAGGACCGACAGCCAAAGAAACGATCCGGGTAGATCAGGCATTCTTGGCCCTCTAAGAATGGGCACGACGTAATCTCCACGGGATTCAAAAAGAAATAACCGATTATTTTTTTGAGCAGTCGGTTTCGCATGGCAGCAGCCATTTCCACTAAGCACCTAATCACAGGCAGTGCTTCCACCAGGGTCATTTCCGGCAGCATTGAACAGCAATGCGCTTTACGCCGGCATCGGGTTTCCGGTAGAAGCGCATACATTTCTTTTAGCTCTTTTAGCTGATGATCTGAAGTTTGCAGCAGCTCTTTGATAATTCGAGGTGAGAATGTCAATTTATCAGCACTCCAAAAAATGACGGCTTCATAAAAAGTCTAATTTCTGCGTTGCGCTTCATTTCGTGTTCACTGCGGCGTACATAAGTACGCCTCATTCCACGAAATTCGCGACGCCTTGAACTTGAACTTTTTACTTTGCCGTCTCAATTTTGACTTTTTACGAGTTCATCAAAAAATACTGTCACACCTTTTTTCTCTGTTTTTCAAGATAGAACCGCCACTTGCAGAACACATCTTTGGGATGAGGGTCCGGAGGGGCGAAAAGGCACTCAACTCCAATGGCAGGGTCTATTACATGAGCAAAGCTTGTAAATTCACCCCGGTGCATTTCCTTGCAATCAAATTCTCCCAAACCGCGCCTGAGCCTGGCTTCCTGTGTAGGACATGACGGCACAGAGATGATCACTTCCTCGTCTGATTCTTGAATCTCATAGCCTACCAGGATGCACCAGGGAAAAAACTTCAAGGCGTTCACAAAACTTTTAAGACCTCTTTCCTTGATGTGAAACCGGGAGATCAGATCTTTTGCGGCCATTCCGGAAACACGTCCCCACACCTTTTCATTAATTCGCTCTGCTGTCGGCTGGTCAAAGCGCTCCGCCACATAGATAAACCAAAAAGCATCAACCACTCTGTAGTGCCAAAGGAGGAATTCAATATATTTTCTTAGTTCCGGTGCTTCCATTTCTTTAAAAATATCCATCTGCATGATTTTCTTCCCCTTTTCTATTGCGAACAACATGCATGTATACTATTAAATTTGGTCAAATGTAAAGTTAAGGGCCAAGGAGGGGTGTTAACATTTGGTCGGGAGATAGCGACCAAAGGAAACTTCTGCCTTTAAAAACCCCTCCTTTTCCCTTTGCGGGTGCTTCCCCTGCCGGTATCAGAGGATAAAAAAAGCCCTTCAAACTCTTAAAGCTTGAAGGGCTGCACCCAGTTTACTTGACCCTTAATGCATTCATTAATATACAACACTCTGTTCCACCGCAGAGAGATGAGACCTTTATAAATTAAGCATTTTTCGAAGGTCTCAAGATGAGTATATGCTAAGGCTGGTCTTCTGACTTCCGGTTCATCCTACTTTCCGCGCCTTCCCACCTGGTTAAAACCAGTCAGTGGCATGTTGCAGATTTCGTCACCGGTCACAGCGGCGGGACCGATCTCGATTTTCACGGGATTCCCTATTAAGCCAAATTGGCACCTTGGTCATATTTTTAAATAATGTGACAATATATGTCAAGCTTTTAAGATGCATGGGCATTCAAAATGTGAACTTATTTTTGAGTGAGGCCTGAGCCTTTATTTATTATGAGTTAGCGATTTGACCAACTCCTTGACCGTGCTCATGTAATCATTCATACCATAATAAAATATGGTATTGTGATCGGCTCCGGGTATCTTTAGCATTTTTTTGTCTGGAGCAGGACAGGCATCAAAAAGGGCCAGCGCATCACTGAAGGGTATGATATGATCATATTCAGCATGGATAAAAAGTGCTGGTTTGTAAAAATTTCGAATTTTATCGATATTGCGAAGCCCATCTTGTTCACGGATTCCCATGGTATTGATATTCACTCCAAGCAATTTTAACAGAGGCATGAAATAGGCAAAGCCGCTTTCAATGATAAGGCCGTCTATCTCATCTTGATAGTTTTCTGCAAGCTCAAGGGCAGAGGCACTGCCTAATGACCGTCCCATGACAATCAAGGAGCCGGTATATTCATGGGTGTTGAGCCACTGCCTGAAATAATTGAAGATAGCATGGCAGTCACGCATCATCCCGGCTACGGTCGGAGTTCCGGTTGAGCGACCGTAACCACGGTAATCTACAGGCAAAAAATTACTTCCGATACTCGAGTACATGGGGCCAAAATCGTTATAGTCTGATACAATCTCTCCATTGCCATGAAAAAAGAGTATTACAGGAGCAGCTTTATCAAAATTATGCAATCGTGCACCGATAATAAGGCCGTCTTCTACCGGTATGTCGAAGTCGTTTGCATTCTTAATGGGTGTTGATATGGATTCTTCAGGCCTTGGATGAAATAAAAACCGAAGAATCTCGGGACGATCAAAGTCGGCATAATCGATCCGTGATACACCGGTCATGGGTTTACCTCCCTTGTTTTAAATTGATTGATTTTTTCCCAAGAGATATGCTGAGGTCTTGCTGCCTATCATAGTTTTTTTTGTAATAGGCCTTGATAGTACTTGGTCAACTTTACAAATGTTTCGGGGTTCCCCCCTTTATCCGGGTGGTGCTTTAAGGCCATCTTCCGGTATAGACGGTTAAAACATTTGAGATCCATCTTCTTTAACTTTTCCCAGCTTGTTTCAAAAAGTCTTGCGGCTTCCTCCATGTTCACTCGCACTTTTTTCGGCGGAAGGTAAGTACGGTGACGATTCATGAATTCGTGAAGGTAATCCTGGAAAAGGGAACGCCGGGGAAATTCGTTATCGAAATACATGAGTACATATTTGACCAGATAGTCTCTTAGCCTGTCGGACATCTCCATGCCAGCCCAAAAATTCTTATCATCATTAAGCTGGCAAACTGCATCAATAAAAAATTCATCCATCTTGATTTGGTTTAAATCCTGTGGTCTTTTAGTGGCAACAACTTCGAGAAAAAAACGCTGAAGACCAAAAATGGTGTAGACATATGTTCTCGGTTCGTTCGGCTGAAGAATGCGCTCCTGAACCAGAAAGTACTGCTCAATCTCATCACGTGATTTCCCGTGGAGCACTTTAAATAGTTTGAGCGGCATTTTACTTAGGTTGCGTTGGTCTATTTGAGCAAATTTTAGATAATGGATACGGCGTTTGTCGAATACATGAACACTCGGATAGGTTTCCGGTGAATCTATCTTAGATTTGCCGAAGGACCGCTGAAACCCCCTTATTACCCGTTTTATTTCTGGATTCAAAAAATCCCAGAATATACGGTCCAATTCGTCCTGATCGGGATACAGTCCAAATTTTGCGAGGGTCTCTTCAATCGCTTCATTATAATAGTAACCGTGTCCACCGAGATAAATGATGTGTTTGGAGGGGTCGGTGCCAAGATCGAAAACATCCCGACTTGTTAAATAGGAACCATCATGATAAGTGTCTCGAATATAATAATGTGTCTGATCTTTTTTTCTCATTCTTGCAAGATACATAATAATTATATCATAATGCATATAACTATTCGAGACAAGTACTGTTTGAACAAACCATATAAATTGTCTAAATATGCAAGATCTCCGGAGATCACGCCAGGTTTTAAAACGGCTATCTTTTGAGATATTGGCGGATATCCAAGGAATACTGCCAATTTGTATAAAAGCCGGAGCATAGCGACTCCTTAACTTTAGCTCACTTGTAACTTTTCTGGTTTATCCGGGTTGGGTTAAATATTCTCCACAACAGTTCTGATAATCATTTCCAGGCTGGGCAAGGCTTGTTTGGCCACGGCAATGATTTGTTCAAACGTCGCAGGAACAGGCGTATCCGGATCGTGAACATTGGTTATGGTCGACAGGCCGAGCACCTTCACTCCGGCATGGACTGCAGTAATAACTTCCTGTATGGTTGAGAAACCAACTGCATCGGCACCGATGGTTCTTAGAAAGCGTACTTCGGCCGGTGTTTCAAGTGATGGCCCCTTAAGTCCAACATAAGCCCCTTTCCGTAGATGGATACCGGCATTTTTGCCGGCCTTGTCCGCAAGCGCCACAAGCTTTGGGTCGTATGCATTGATCATATCCGGGAATCTGATTCCCCAGCTATCTTCATTAGGCCCGATCAAAGGATTTGACCCTGTCAAATTAATATGATCTTCAATGATCATAATGTCACCGGCATTATATTTGGGATTAAGACCTCCGGCTGCATTGGTAAGTATCAATATCTTGACACCCAGTTCCTGCATAACCCGTATTGGGAAGGCCACTTCAATCGGTGAGTACCCCTCATAAAGATGAAAACGGCCCTGCATGGCAATAATCTGTTTGCCGTCCATGTCGCCGAAAAGAAGCCGACCCAGATGGCTTTCAACGGTTGAGGTTGGGAAATGAGGAATATGTTTATAGTCAAAGGATGCGGATATATTTAAAAATTCCGCACTTTCTCCAAGGCCTGTTCCGGTCATAAGGCCTATTTGGGAAAACGTTGCAATACGAGATCTTAAGAATTCAGCCGTTTCAAGCACTTTCTCTTTATATTTTTTCATAATTGGACGTCTCGGAATATCTACAACAAACTGTAAATAAAGTAATTTAAGAAAGCGAACTAACTTGATGTCTGGTTGTCGTCAAGAAAACAAAAAATAAACCAAAATCTGCACAAACTGTCCTCTAAAAATATTTTCACTGTATGCTTATCACATTGCATATCAGGCAACCTTGACCCTTGCAAGATTTAGGTATAAATTTATTGACATGCTTTTTTACAGCCTATATTTATTTAAGTTTGACGGTTTCGTAAAAAGTCGAAAAACACCCTTTTTTGTCATTCCGGCGAAAGCCGGAATCCAGTAAATTCAATGGCTTCTGGATGCCGGATCAAGTCCGGCATGACGGTTTTAGGACTTTTTACGAGTTTATCAA
>JAYEFV010000576.1:0-1528 GCA_034658755.1 Thermodesulfobacteriota bacterium
GAATAGAAGGGCATACGGCATTGAAACCTTTTTCCTGAATCTGGCGTCGGATGATGATGCTATTTTAGTGGCGGCCAGGGAAAATGCCACTTCAACAAAAAACATCAGCGACCTTCAGACGATTTTAAGCGATCTTATGCAAAACTCCAAGATCAACGAATCGAGTCGCCTGGCGGCCCATGTCCAGAGGTGCATGTGTAAAGAGTTAAGCAGGCGCTACAGCAGGATAAAAAATAAAGGCGTAAAACAGGCGCCGTTTTATGTTCTTTTGGGCGCCCAGATGCCTGCCGTTTTAATAGAAACAGCCTTTATCAGCAATTCCAGGGACTGCAAAAGATTAGTCAGTTCAAAATATCAGGATCGAATGTGCGATGCGATCGCAAATGGTATCCGGGAGTATATCAATGAGACAAACCCCACGGCATTTTTTAAACAAAGCCGCCAAAAGGGGTTGGCTGGATACGGAGGGTAATTATGGAATATAATAATATTGTTGTTCAGGTCAAAGAAGGGATTGCGACAATTACGTTTAACAGACCCGAAGTATTGAATGCCTTGAATGGCGACCTATTGAAAGAATTTTCACATGCGCTGGATGAAATTGCCGTGGACGAGGATATCCGAGTGCTTATCCTTACCGGCGCCGGTGAAAAATCTTTTATTGCCGGGGCGGACATCAAGCAATTCCTAACATTTAACCCCCTTAAGGCAAAATCGTTTTCCGAGATGGGTCGTTCCATGATAAATAAACTCCAGGAGCTGCCCATACCGGTCATCGCGGCGGTAAACGGCTTTGCACTTGGCGGCGGTTGTGAGGTTGCTATGGCATGTGATTTTATCTACGCTTCTGAAAACGCAATGTTCGGTCTGCCGGAAATCACTCTTGGGATTATTCCGGGTTTTGGAGGCACTCAGAGGCTGCCGAGATTAGTCGGCGAGAGCATGGCCAAAGAATTGATATTTACCGGTAAGATGATTCCCGCTGAAGAAGCAAAAAACATGGGACTGGCAAACAAGGTTTGCTCTCAAGAACAGCTCATGGATGACGTCATAAAGACTGCAAAAAACATTGCTTCAAAGGGGAAAGTTTCTCTTCGAGCGGCGAAACAGGCTATTAACAACGGTATGAATGTCGATCTTACAACCGGCTTAAGCATAGAAATTGATGCCTTCGCCCTTTGCTTCGCTAGTCCCGATGCAAAGGAAGGGGCATTGGCTTTTCTTGAAAAGCGAATGCCCTATTTTAAGGGAAGTTTAAAAGAGTGACGGTTTTGTTAAAAGTACAACTTCTGTGTTGCGCTGCATCCTTCGTCATTGCAGCGTACTATAAGTACGCTTCATTCCTCATGATTTGCGCGCCTTGAATTTGAAGCTTTTCACTTTGCCGTCGGATTTTGATTTTTTACGAGACTGACAAAGAATAAATCTTTTTGCTTGACATATATTTTTTTATCCATTATAGAGCGCTGAAGTTAACTATTGGTTATTTTACATAAATATTAAGGGTTCGATAGATGAGGTCTCGGTT
>JAYEFV010000577.1:0-1406 GCA_034658755.1 Thermodesulfobacteriota bacterium
TGTATCTGCTTCCGACGGCTTGGATGCACTGAAATTGATAGAAACGGAGCAACAAGGATTTGACATAGTAATAACAGATCTCGTTATGCCCAACATAAGCGGGGTCGGCCTTATCTCAATAATCAAAAAAAAATTTCCTGCTATACCCGTTATTGCCATAACCGGATGGGGTGAGCATCCTGAAGCATTAGCCACAGAGGCCCAAGCTGACCGAGTGTTGGAAAAACCATTTGATCTTTCTGAGCTTGACACTTTAATTAGGGAGATTCTGTCTCCCTAAAATCTGCATAAATTGTTCTTGAAAAGACAAAAACAGACATTGATAATTCAGAATTGAGGATATGGCACCTCCATTAATCGGAATAAGCGAAAGCATCAAGAGAATCAGGGAATTGATCGAACATGTTGCCGACACGGGATTAAACGTTCTAATCTCCGGTGAAAGTGGTGTGGGTAAAGAAGTTGTTGCTCAAAGCCTTTTCCATAAATCCACGAGAAAAAACAAACCTTTCATAAAAATCAACTGCGCCGCATTGCCGGATGGGTTGCTTGAAAGTGAACTTTTCGGATTTGAGCGGGGTGCTTTTACCGGAGCTGAACGAAAAAAACGCGGGAAATTCGAACTGGCACATCAAGGGGTTCTGTTTTTAGACGAAATCGGAGATATGTCCCTTTCGCTTCAATCCAAACTTCTACATGTTCTTCAAAGCGGCGAGTTTGCCCCGCTGGGTTCCGAAAAAGATGTTAAATCAGATGCCTGGGTTATAGCAGCCACAAACCAGAGACTCGAAGAAAAGGTAGCAAAAGGGCTTTTTAGAGAAGATCTGTACTATCGACTCAACATCATAAAAATATATATTCCCCCTCTTCATAAAAGACCTGAAGATATCCCTCTTTTAATTGATCATTTTATAACAAAATACACTTCCCAGTTTGATAAAAAAAAGATATTGAAACCCAGCCGTGACGATATGGAAAAACTTACATCTTACAGCTGGCCGGGAAACGTCAGGGAACTTCAGAATGTTCTGAAAAGCTGTATGGTTATCGGCAATTGGAAAGAAGTTACTGATGATTTTTCCATGAAAATCCGATCCTCCTCGATTTCAATGTCGACGGAACCATCCATGGACGGGGCTTCAATCGTCAACAACCTATTAGACTTCAAAGGTGATTATTCATCAGATCACGCATCTTTTTCTCTTAAAAGGATCAAGAAAAAAGCGCTTGACAGGATCGAAAAAGAGGTTATTTCATTTGTCCTTGATAAAACAGGGTGGAACCGGAGCAAAGCAAGCATAATTTTAAAAATAAGTTATAAAACTCTCCTTTACAAAATCAGCGATCTTGATATTAAACCCCCACCCAAATAAAGTAAGTTAACCGCAAATTAACGCAAATGGACA
>JAYEFV010000577.1:1506-6729 GCA_034658755.1 Thermodesulfobacteriota bacterium
CCCTGCCTTTTTTATATTAAATGAAAGTTGTAGCGGTAAAATCAAATCGCCAAAGCAGTCGGAAAGTTCGCTCTACGTTCCGGGCTGCTTCTGTGATCCTTTGCTTCTTTTAGGTCTTCCCCATTTTTTTTTATTATCACCTCGCCGTTTCTACGATCTATATGATCTCTCCGGTCAAGGCCGGTCCTACGATCATGTCCCCTCCTTCTATCCGGGATATGGTTTGTGTATGAAAACTGTCGCCTGTCAACACCTAACCGTCTGCCCCCGTTATCTATGAGTAATATTGCCATAGCCCTAATGTTCATATAAAAAGGATATTTGGCTTTAGCCTTTTCCCTGATCTTTATTAAAAAACTTCTTCCTTCCAACACCGGCCAGGCCCATCAAAGCGGATCCAAGCAGTAATATGGTAGCAGGCTCGGGGACATGGGAGGCGGTATCTCCTACTCCAGTTACATCTCCAGTTACATCGTCAGTTTGAGTGGTTACAGATGTTATAGAGTCACTAATATTTCCAGTGCTTGAACTACTTTTACAACCAACAGCCCCTATTATCATAAACACCACACATAAAAACACTAATATTTTTTTCATCTGGATTTTTCCTGTTCAAGATTGTTTACACCTAAGATTTCCATTAACTTTTTTTGAATTTTTCAGATTACCTACTGCAAAGTAAATGCCAGAAGAAAAATAAAATATCAATTGTTTTTTATTAGATATATTTATTTAAAAAATTAATGGGTTATAAAGAATAACAACCTGGCTTACCGTTTGTATCTTAGCCGGAGGGAGGCTGCTTTTTATGTAATTTATGTTACAATTACATAAAAATTATGTAATTTATTTCATAAATGTTTTTGTTGAAAAACAAAACCTTTTAATGGTAAAGTTGATTTCCCGGAAGCGGGACTTAATCGTTTGAATATCCGGTCGATGCGAGGCCTGAAGAAGTTAGGTAAACAAAAAATATTTCCGTGGAGGTCAAACAATGGGTCATTTGAAAACGTTTCTTATTATGTATCTTTTTGTATTCACTCTGTTGTGTGGTTGCTCATCAAATGAAGAGAGGAAGGCCTCTTATTTTGAAAAAGGGGAAGCCTATTTTGAAAGAGGAGAATACAAAAGCGCAGAGCTCGAATTCAAGAATGCGATACATATAGATCCTGAATATGTCGAGGCCTATATGATGCTTGGCCAAACCTATCTTAATCTCGGAAATCCTCAAGAAGCTTTCAGGGCATATTCAATGGTTGCAAAGCTTGATCCGGAAAACTCAAATGCTCAGCTAAAGCTATCCACTTTCTATTTATTGGGAAAAAAATTAAAGGAGTCCCGGGAAAAAGTTAATGCGGTTTTAAGTAAAGAGCCGAACAACATAGAAGCGCTATTTCTGCTTGCCGGTATTCTTGAACTGGAAAAAAAGCAGAATGAAGCTGTATCCGTATTGAAAAAAATTATTAGCCTCAATAACCAGGAACCGCGCGCCTATATAGCGCTCTCCCGTATACTGGAACGTCAGGAAAAGTTTTCAGAAGCTGAAAAGATTCTTAAAAAGGCGGTCCACATCAATCCTAAATCAGTAACCCTACATCTTGCTCTTTTTAGTTTCTACGACAGGCATAAAGAGTATGGCCGTGCAGAAGCCGAGATAAAGAAAGCCATCGACATAACCCCTCAAAATTCAAATCTTTTTATTGAGCTCGGTAATTTTTACTTTCGACATAACCACATGCGCAAGGCAGAAGAAGCGTATCTGAAGGCTGTTGTGATAGACCCCAAAAACATAAAGCCTTATATGGTTACTGCAAAATTTTACGAGGCTGTCGGCAGTAAAGACAAAACGTTAGCCATGTACAACAAGGCTCTTGACTTTCAGCCTGAAGATTTTCGGATAATGGACTCAATCGCAAGGTTTTATGTTAAAAATAAAAAAATTGGGGATGCTGAAAAGTATATCACCGACATTCTAAAAAAAAGACCCAAATATTTTCCCACCAGGATGTTAAAAGGGGAATTCTTTGTCTATCAGCGAAAGTTTGACCAAGCTATCGCATTATTTGACCAGCTAATAAAGGAAGAACCAGGTAATGCCCGTGTCTATTATTTCAAGGGTATCGCACATTTGGGAAAGGGTGAATCCAGGCAGGCAAAGACAGCCCTTGGCAAAGCTATTGAATTAAATCCCAGGCTATTAAAAGCAAAGCTCCTGTTGGCCGAAATTTATTTGGGCGAACGCAATTTTTATCCGGCTATGAAAGAAAGCCTGGAGGTTCTTGAAATCGCACCGGATAGTTTTCAGGCAAAAATGATTTTAGGAAATGCATACATGTATCAGAAAAAATTCAAGGAAGCAAAGAACACATTTGAATCATTAATCAAACTTGAACCGGAAAATCCTGCGGGATATTTTCGGCTGGGTCTTTTGAATCGTTTGCTGAAAGAGTATGATCCTGCCTTGGAAAACTTTAAAAAAGCCATGTCTATCAATCCCAAGCTTATGGATGTATTTACCAATATTATTCTTGTGCATGCCGCAAAAAAGGAATTTGAAACGGCAATTTTAAAATGTAACAAAAAACTGGAAGAGTTACATGGCTCTCCTGAACTACTGGCTATTATCTACAATCTAAAAGGAGGACTGTACCTTGCCCAGCACAAAGCAAAACAAGCAGAAGAATCGTTTAAAAACGCTTTAAAAGAAAACCCGAATTTCCTTCGCCCTTATTATGCCCTTGGCAGAATATATCTAATAGAAAAAAAAGAGGGAAAAGCCATTGCACAGTACAAGAATGTCCTGGAGAAAAATCCTAAGCAGGCAGCCCCCCATATGCTTTTGGGTACTATTTATGACATGCAAAAAAGGTTTGATCTTTCGGAAAAGCATTACAGAGCGGCCCTCGACCTCAACCCGGATTTTGCTCCGGCTGCCAACAACCTTGCTTATTTGCTTGTAGCGCAAAACAAAAATATCGATGAGGCCTTAGGGCTTGCACGAAAAGCTAAGGAAAAACTTCCCAATGACCCTAATGTAATGGACACACTAGGCTTGGTTTATTACAAAAAGGGTTTGTTTGACAGCGCCATCGGTGAATTTGCGGACAGCCTGGAACAAATGCCTGATAATGCAGTTGTGCACTATCATCTTGGCATGGCCTATTATAAAAAAGGTGACAAAAACCCGGCCAGAACGGAACTGGAAAAGGCTTTGAGTCTGAATCAAGAATTTGACGGTGCCGATGAGGCCCGACAGACATTGTCCAAGTTATAACCTGAATTTAGGCATACAAGGCATTTCGTTAATATATTCATTTGCGGTTAAATAAAACCACGAATGAACACGAATACACACGAATTTAAAAATAAAATCAATGTCTATTTGCGGTTAAATAAAACCACGAATTGAAAAATAATATTTGTGTCTATTTGCGTTAATTTGCGGTTAAATAAAACCACGAATGAACACGAATTTAAGAAAATAACATACGAACAATTTAGTTATACAACACGCATAGGATGTGTCTTTGAAATTTCTTTCGTTTAAAATATTTATATTATGTATCCTTTTGCCGCCGATTCTTTATATATTTTCTCTACAATCGATTGAGAGTCATCTGAATAAGCGGTATGCAAAGGAAATTGGAGACATTTATACAGGAGATACACGCCCTTTATTTGACGGGAGCCTGAGACTGCAAGATGCCATAAATAATAATATTGACCGCTATCTTCAAAGCAAGGCCATACTATTATGGGGTGTTAAAGCAAAGGTAACCGTTGCCACAAAACAAAACACGATTTTATATCCTGCTGTTTTTAATGATGAAGAAGGTTCCATCCTGCAATCTGCCCCCATACAAGTAGCCACCGACAACTACAACCTCATGAATCAAGGCCTTGTGGTAAATGTCGACTTAATACTTGAGCACAATACCCTGCTTTCAAACGCTATACTCGCATTTTATATCTGTATATCAGTACTTGTATTATTTTTGTATTATAGGACGGGGATAAAAAAAGCCAGGCAGGAGGACACCGAAAAAGAGACTGAGATAGCACGGCTTCTGGAATTCGAAAAAAATCATACCAGCAGACTTAAGGACTTAATAAAAGTCAAACAAAAACTTATATCTGAGATTATTAAGATAAAAAGAAAGCTTGTACATGAGAGGATCAGAGCCAGCAAAAACGAAGATGACTTGATAAAAGAAATTGTTGCACTTGAAGAAAATATGAATGAAAATATTGCGTTACAAAATGAGAAGCAGGAGGAAATTAATGCCTTAAAGGAAAAAATAAAACTTTTTGAAAAGGAAAGGCAAAAAGAGAACAAACAAAAGATAAATAGTTATAATACGTTCCGGAAACGATTCAAAACGCTTTATAAAAACATATCTGTCAACAAAAGAGCCATTAACGGTTTTCTTGACCTTACGGATGACATGAAAATCAAAGGGGAGGAGATCATTCACAAGCTTAATGAAGACCCAAGCTTTGTATTGGTTAAAAGAAAGGTGTTCGGGAAAAAAGGTCGGGCCACGGTCCAGGAGGTAATATTTGCATATAAAGGCCGCCTTTATTTCCACAAAAAAAAGGACGGCCAGATCGAAATTCTTACCGTCGGCACCAAAAACACCCAGGCAAAGGATCTTGAATTTCTTGATAGCATTTAAGCGCCAGGGCGCGCCTTAACTAATATTTATTGACATTCTGTTTTTTCTAATTTAGATATAGCATTTTTATTTTACTACCCCTTGCTCTATTTAGGGCTTTATATCCAAAAGGAGGTTATATGAGACGGTACGAAACCATTTTTATTATCGACCCCGATCTTTCTGAAGAAGGACGCGCCCCCCTTTTTGAAAGATTAAAAGATCTTTTTCCCCAGCATAACGGTCTGCTTGTCGTAATTGACGAATGGGGAGCCAAGAAGCTTGCCTATGAAATCAAGAAGAAGGCTCGTGGTTATTATGTTCGTTTAGATTACTGCGGAACAGGAGTACTCGTAAATGAAATTGAACGATTTTTTCGGATTGATGATCGGGTATTAAAATATATGACGGTCTTGCTCGAAAAAGATGTTGATGTTGAAAGCGTTAAAGAAGAAATGGCCAAGGCCGAAGCCGAAAAAGTCCAACCCGAACAAAGTGATGAATCCGATGCCGAACAAAGTGATGAATCCGATGCCGAACAAAGTGATGAATCCGATGCCGAACAAAA
>JAYEFV010000578.1:0-6723 GCA_034658755.1 Thermodesulfobacteriota bacterium
CAATAGCATGCCCAAATGTATGGCCGAAATTGAGCTTGCGGCGTTCGCCTTTTTCTTTTTCATCCTTGTTTACAATGGCTGACTTGATTACGACAGAATCATAAACAAGTCTTTCTATGACTGCGGAATCAAGCGCTAACGCTTTTCGATAATGTTCTTCAAGGTACTCAAACAGATCCCCATCTCCTATGGCAGCATGTTTTACAATCTCCGCCAGCCCGCATAAAACCTCTTTTTGGGGCAGGGTGTTCAGAAGATTAAGGTCGCAGATAACAAATTCGGGCTGGCTGAAAACCCCGACCATATTTTTGTACCCTTTGAAATTGACGCCATTTTTCCCCCCCACACTGGCATCAACCTGTGAAAGAAGGGTTGAGGAGACAAAACCGAATTTCACGCCGCGAAGAAAGGTTGATGCTACAAAACCGGTAATATCACAGACAATACCTCCGCCTATTCCAATGATAACGGTTGAACGATCTACCCCAAGCTCTACAAGTTCCCCGTAAATACTCCGAACCGTATCGAGATTTTTTATCTTCTCACCGGTTTGGATGGTTATGACGGGATGTGGCGGAAAATTATTTTGATAAAAACGTTTTACATTGACATCGGTGATAATAACAACATTCTCCGAAGGGATGTATTTTCCCAGATCCAGCAATTTTTCACCGACCCGTATCGTTGAATCTCCTGTGCTGCCATGAATTTCAAGGGTTTTCATTATATGCCCTCGCTTTTTTAGTATTATCTATTTGTTCATTCTGACAAAAACATGTGAAAACCGCAACAATAAATCAACGCAGTATTTAGTCTCATATGCAAAAATCTTTAGTAGCGTTTCCGGTTCAAACGTTTAGGTGTTAATTTTAACAGGGTAAGCGAATTTGAATGCCAATACTGGGAGAACGCTCCACGACGGCGTATATCTCTTTCCAACCGACTGAAACTTGAGCTTAACCACCCGTAAGCCCGAGCCGCGCCGGAGTTATTAATAACAATTCGTCTCTAAATTATCCCCTTGATTTTTTTGTCATAATTTCATTCGTCTCAGCCTAACGCGTGCTAAAGCCCTTCAAACAGTCAGTCGGTTTCCAAGAGAAACACGCCGTCGCTACGCTGCGTCGAAATTAAATGTGGTTACTCTGTTAATTTTAAAAACAGTTCTTGACAGGCATAAAAGAGTTGAGTAATAAAATATAAAAACACCGATTAGGAATCAAATTGATGCTAATACATTATAACAACAGATTTCAAAACGATTTTGGACGTTTCTTTTTTAGCTTTAGGAGCGTCTGTCCGGTTTTGTAGCGTCTAAAGTTACAATACCCCGGATGGACTAGAGCCGGTCTGTCCGGGGTTTATTTTTTTAAAGCCCCGGGAAATAGATTCTCGAGGCTTTTTTTTGGCCCTAAATTGAGCGATTGTCGAGGTTGCCGCAGCTACAAGGAAGATGTCGTTCCGCTATAGTGTACTATGCGGGACGGCATCTGACGCAGTAGATGCGGTAAGATCGGCAAGCCCTCAGGGTTTCAAATTTTAAAAATATAAATTAATCTAATTCATTAAAAATAAAAGATATTTGATTACCTTTTAAAATTTGAAACGGTCAGTTTAGGTGAGGTTTCATTTAACTAAAAGGAGGTTTACCATGATTCTGGTATTGGAAAAAGGGATTACACAGAATCAAAAGAGCAATATCCGGAGTATACTGTTCAGCGAGGGCTATATTGTTCGTGAAATGTCTGAAGCCGGACAGAATATACTGGGGGCTGTCGGCAAGGGAGGCAAAGAGACCGATTTTTTCGAACAGCTTCCCGGCATAGCCAGAGTGATCCCAATATCTACATCGTTTAAACTTGTAAGCAGACAGTTGCATACCGAAGATACTCATGTACAGGTTGGGGATGTTGTTGTAGGTGGAGAACGCATTACGATTATCGCCGGGCCGTGTGCTGTTGAGAGCAGGGACCAGGCCCTGACGATTGCCAGGGAGGTAAGAAGATACGGGGCTGTTCTGTTTCGCGGTGGCGCCTTCAAACCGAGAACTTCCCCTTATTCCTTCCAGGGTTTGCAGGAAGAGGGGTTAAAGATACTGGCCGAAGTCCGGGAAGTTACCGGTCTTGGTGTTGTGACCGAAATAACATCACCCGCTCAGGCGGACATGATGATGAAGTATGTAGATGTTGTGCAGGTTGGGGCACGCAACATGCAGAACTTTGAACTTTTAAAGTGCGTGGGTCGTATCGGAAAACCGGTGGTTCTAAAGAGAGGGCTTTCATCCACTATTGAGGAATGGCTGATGTCCGCCGAATATATCCTTTCAGAGGGAAATGAAAAGGTTATTCTATGTGAACGCGGAATTCGTACCTTTGAACCCTATACCCGTAACACCCTTGATCTTTCTGCAATTCCTGTACTTAAGACACTGACCCATTTGCCGGTGATCATCGATCCCAGCCATGCAACCGGTATCCGTGAAAAAGTCAGCCCCATGTCACGAGCTGCAATTGCTGCAGGTGCGGACGGATTGATGATAGAGGTGCATCATGACCCTGACCAGGCACTTTCCGACGGTCCCCAGAGTCTTTACCCAAAACAGTTCGGTCAACTGACGCGTGACATTTATGTGATCGCACCGGTTGTCGGCAAACAGCTTGATTTTGACTATCTGGACAAGGCTAAAGCCGTTGACCACTTAAGCAAAACCAACGGGACAGGAATGCATAGGGCTGCTTTTTTGGGTGAAATGGGAACGTTCAGCCATAAGGCCTGTACACAGTATTTTGGGACCCAGGTGGCAGCCGTGCCTGCACCTTCATTCCGGGCGATTTTTGAATCTGTTAAGAAAGGTGAGGTTGATTTCGGTGTGGTACCTTTGGAGAATTCTCTCACGGGCAGCATCCATGAAAACTACGATTTTCTACTGGAATATGATTTGAGGATTGTGGGTGAAATCACACTGCGCATCATACACTATCTGATCGGCCATGCTGAAGCCGGCGCTGACACTATCAGACGGGTCTTTTCCCTGCCTATGGTTTTTCAGCAGTGCCGCCAGTTTCTCGATCGCCATGAAAGCTGGGACCTGGTGCCTGCCAAGGACACTGCCGGGGCAGTTAGGAAGATCAGCCAGAAGGCCGATCCTGCCGATGCAGCTATTGCAAGCCGGGAGGCTGCCGAAATGTACGAAATGACGGTCATCGAGGAAGGAATTGAGACAAATCCTCGAAATTACACCCGTTTTATTATCATAGGTGTTGATCAACTCGAAAAGGGGCCACGGCAAAAGTCGTCTCTCATTTTTTCAACCGGGAATCAACCGGGCGCCCTTTATGAGGTTTTAAAAATATTCGCCGAAAACCATGTTAACCTGGTGAAGCTGGAATCAAGGCCCATCCATGGAAAACCGTGGGAATACATGTTTTATGTGGACCTTGAGGCTGATGCTGAATCGAAAATATTCAAACCGATATTCGATTTACTTGAAGAAAAAACAGATTATATGAAGATTCTGGGTAGCTATTAAAGAGAGAGATGGCTTTTGACCATTTCAATGTTGACAATTCAGAGATTAACGGTTAAAATTTTTTTATTAATTAATTTTCTATAAAAATTAGTGAAAGGAGAAATGTTATGATTCGGAAATCTACATACAAAGTTCGTGTTACACGGAGAGAAGCCCTACATGTCCATGATGAGTTCGGCCATTCGCTCATGCTGGTTGAATTGGAAGGTGAACCGCTTCACTATGAAGTGGGCGTGGGCGGTGAATTTGTCTCCCGCCGCAGTGTCAACTTCCATGACCGCATAGGAGGCAGTGGCCCCATGCAGGGTTATGCGGTAACCAATTTCCAGTACGGTTCGGTTTACAGCAAGTTTGAAGGGGATCGTGACGGGAAAAGCAAACTCACAACCGGCACATGGGAAACCTATAGAGGGACAGGAAAGCTGGATAACATTAAGGGAAAGGGTACATTCAAGGTCACATCAGGAGAATCCCCGGGCGAATTCATTCTGGAAATGGAAGGCAAATATGAGCTTTAATGGAGCCGAGTTCGTGGATTGTTATGAAACAACTAAAGCCGGGTTATAGCCCGGCTTTTTTTATTGCCTTGTGTTCAACTGCAAGCTTAATATAGTGTTCTGCGGTTTTCTTACGTTTTCCCATTTCGGTTTCTGAAAGTTTCTTTTTTATTGAAGCCGGTGTGCCGGCCACAAGATGATAAGGCCCGACAACCTGCCCATGTTTAACCACAGAGCCGGCCGCAACCACAGAACCGGTCTTTATAGATGCGTTACTCAGTACAACGGCATTAATACCGATAAGACAGTAGTTTTCTATAATACAGCCGTGAACAACGGCATTATGCCCTACAGTTACATAGTCTCCGATAATTGCGGGCCTATCAAAATCCGTATGCAGGGTGCAGTTGTCCTGAATATTGGTGCTTTTCCCCACGATTATAGGGGCCATGTCTCCCCTTAAGACAGTGCCGTACCAGATACTTGCATTGTCTTTTATTTCTACATCTCCGATAACCGTAGCTGTCGGTGCAATAAAAACATTTTTACCGATTTTTGGTTTGTGACCTTTATAGTTAAATATCATGATCTTATCCCCTACGTGGTTTTATTTCACCGCAAATAGACGCAAATAAACATAAATGGACATTCAAAACAAATGCCTTGTGTGTTTAGAATTATGTTATTGTTTTTAAATTCGTGTATATTCGTGTTCATTCGTGGTTTTATTTCACCGCAAATGGACATGCTTTTTCCAATTCATTATATTTTAAAGCTCTCAGACACTCCGGCATACTGTTTTCGCAGCTTTGGTTTTTCTATCTTGCCGGTCGGGTTACGCGGGACATCACCGAAAATAAATCTGCGAGGTCTTTTGTACCTGGGAAGTGCCTGACAAAAATTGTTGATTTCTTCCTTTGTAAGTTCCTGTCCGGGTTTTACCTGGACCACGGCTGTGGCGATTTCTCCCAGGCGGAGGCTTGAAAGACCAATGACCGCCACATCGTGAATTTTTGGATGAGCCTGTAGAAAATCTTCGATCTCAACAGGATAAATGTTTTCTCCGCCGGTTATGATCACATCTTTTTTCCGGTCCACCAGCCAGATAAAACCCTCTTGGTCCTGCCGGGCCACGTCTCCGGTCAACAGCCAGCCGTCGACTAAAACCTCCCGGGTAGCCTCCGGATTTCTGTAGTACTCCTTCATAACCCCCTGCCCCCTGACCATTAACTCGCCGGGCTCTCCCTGAACCACAGGATTCAACGTGTTGTCTACAATCCTGATCTCCCAGTCAAAACCGGGCAAGCCTATGGAACCGACCTTGTGCATGTTTTCCATCCCCAGATGGACACATCCCGGTCCGGTACATTCGGTCAGACCATAATTGGTATCGTACTGGTGATGGGGGAAAACTTTTTTCCATTCCTTAATCAGACTGGGAGGTACGGGCTGGGCACCGATATGCATCAGCCGCCACTGATCAAGATTGTAATCTTTGAGTTTCATTTCCCCGCTTTGGATCGCAAAAAGGATATCGAGCGCCCAGGGAACCAGAAGCCAGACAACCGTTACATGTTCTTCGGAAATGGCTTCCATGATCCATTTGGGTTCGACTCCTTTGAGGATAACGCTCCGGGCTCCCACAATGAAATTGCCGAACCAGTGCATCTTGGCTCCGGTGTGATATAGGGGAGGGATGCAAAGGAAATTATCCCGGTGGGTCTGATGGTGATGCAGATTTTCCACAAAGCAGGCAAATTCAAGATTTCTGTGAGTTAAAAGTGTTGCCTTGGGAGTGCCTGTTGTGCCGGAAGTAAAGTAAAGGGCAGCTTCATCTGTAATTTTTATTGTAACTTCAGGATCCATAGGGGGGTGATCTTTAAGAACCTTTTGATATGATTCAGCATAGTCGGGCCTCAGTTCCTCCGGACCCAAAAAAATATAGGTTTCCACGAATCTATCCAGATCTTGTTTTATGGAATTAATGCGCTCAATAAATTCTTGGCCAAAGATAAAGGCCTTTGCCTCGGCGGTTTCCGCACAGCGCCGGATCGTCTTTGCCACAAAGCGAAAATTAAGAGGAACCGCCCAGGCGCCCGTACGAAGTATCCCAAAATAGACAGGCAGCCATTGGATACAATTGGTCATTAAATGGACCACCCGGTCACCTTTTGTAATTCCCCTGGCTATCAGGACTCGGGCTACCTGATTGGCCTGGTCGTCAAACTCTTTCCAGGTGATTTCCTTACGACGGTTTTTTGCCGGTTCCCTTTCTACGAGTGCTGTTTCAGAACCGTACATACGGGCATTTCGGGCCAGTATCTCAGTAATCAGCATAAGTATTCCTTTCCATATACGAAATTTTATGATGTCGATATCAAACCGGCGTTAAATGGTCAAGAAGCACAAAAAAATTGAACCATACGGTTAATATGGGATGGGTTCGAACTTTCCCGGCACGGCATAACACCGCAGGGCAAACGCATTTGAATCCCAATACAGGGAGAACGCTCCACGACGGCGTGAATCTCTTTCCAACCGACTGAAACTTGTGCTTAAGCAGCCGTAAACCCGAGCCGCGCCAGAGTTATTAAGAACAATTCGTCGCTAAATTATCCCATTGATTTTTTAAGTCATAATTTCATTCGGCTCGGGCTAACGCGTGCTAAAGCCCTTCAAACAGTCAGTCGGTTTCCA
>JAYEFV010000579.1:0-6713 GCA_034658755.1 Thermodesulfobacteriota bacterium
AATTGCTTGTACTGCACTGTCTAACCCTGTTGCGAATTTTGACAAATCCGTTTCGGTTAGCATGCCGCCGAAGTCTCCGAACTTTTTGAGAGTATAGTCTATTATACGATCAAGGAACCTTGAAGACGATGCCGTGCGTGAATCTATGGCAACGGCAAAATGTCCCATTTTTAGCAGACGTGCAACACTTGCAAGGATCACCGAACTTTTCCCTAATCCTGAAGGGGCTTCAAACACGATGCCGCGATGTGGCGTCTCCTTATTTATGAGTTCTTTCGCAAAGAAAACGAGCTCTTTAAGCAAAGGTCTTCTGCCTACGAAATACTCTGGTGGCGCCGGGAATTGATACTCGAAGCATCCGGAACCTCCCCGGATCTCGATAATTTCATCTGCATCTTGAAACAGACCCGGCTGGAGAACCTCCGTGCCTCCCACAGTAATGTTGTCAAAATCGTCAAGCTCCGGATACAGTTTTGTCAGATAACCCAGTGTGGATCGATGTAATACGGGGATGCCGTTGTGGTTAAAAATAGCGATTCGATCGGGGATTTTTTTGCCTTGAGAGGTGATCGGCCGGACCCGGAACACTCCTTTTTCGGTATAAAGCAGAAAACACTCACCCGGTTTTCCCATATTCCGGGGAATACGTTTTGCAGCCGTATCCGTACTCACACCTTCCGGAATTCCTGAAATTGCTTTCAGAACTTCGCCTTCCTCATAAAGAAGTGCCGTGACTTGAGAATTTCCTTCTATATGCTCTCGATAAAATTCCCTGGCAGGAAGATCAATACCGGGAAGGGCGATGAAGAGGCCGCGACACCGTTTGTCTTTGTGCCATCTCGTCATATACTTGCCGTAAAATGCCTGGAGCCTGGAAACGGATATGGCTGTTTCATAAAACTTACAGTCAGCAAAAAGAGGTGAGCCGGTTGCGTTATGTTTCCCCGCAATATCGATTTCCATTTCAGAGGTGTCTGCGTGCAGGATGCGGTCGACGCTGTACCCATAGTGATGCAGGACCTGGATCATCATGGCTTCAAACAACTTGCCTCGTGACCGGGCCCTGGCCTGTGGAGATCTGCCTTGTCCAAGTATTTTCAACCGTCCCATCTCGATGTTATCCTGGCATGAAAAATCACTATGAAATCCACCGCAAATGCACGCAAATAAACACAAATGGATATTTTAAACAAATGCATTCGGTGAACATTGGGTTATTTTTAATTTCGTGTGTATTCGTGTGTATTCGTGGTTTCATTCCACCGAATAGATCTTATCCATGGTTCCGTGGCATATTAATATTGCAGTATACAAACACCATACCAGAAATTTATAAAAGATCAAGTTATACAATCGCTTCGCGATTCTATATAGTATGAGGCAAATCATGCGATTTGATTATTGCCTGGATTTTCTCCGGGATATTATAAATTTAGGGTTATAATTTCATAAAAATTGTGAAAAAGATTTCATAAGGAATATTTATTTCTTGATGGTCTCGTAAAAAGTCGAGAAACACCCTTTTTTGTCATTCCGGCGAAAGCCGGAATCCAGTAAATTCAATGGCTTCTGGATGCCGGATCAAGTCCGGCATGACGGTTTTAGGACTTTTTACGAGTTTATCATTTCTTGATTCACCATCAAAAAAACGTCAGTCCTGATGGACTGAAAGGGATGCAGGAGATAGGGATTAAGGCTGCTATACAATCCGAAAAGCTTTGATTAATGGCGGATCGCCAATCCCGGAATACTCCATCTTGCGGATGCAATCTTTGCATATCCGGTAATATCGAACCGTATCCCAGAGGTTGTCTATACAATCTTCCAAACGTGTTTTCATCTTTAAATATTGTTTTTCGGATATTCCGGCGCACTCGAAAACAGATTTCTGCACCCGGTAACCATAATTCCCGATGATCTTTACAGCCTGTCTGCGGTCTCGGTCATCTACAATATCAAAGCAAACCAGGACAAACAATCTACGACTCCCATTTAAAAGGATTGTATGGTTTTTTCGGATTTTTCAAATAGTTACCAAAAGCCGCAACCTGACGGTGAATCAACCACCGGTAACTGATTTTTTTGTCATCCGGCGAATAATAAATATTACGATTCATCATTTCTTCATATGTTGCAATAAGTGCTTTCATTATGGCGGGTTTCATTTCAACAGGTCGCTTTTTTTTCATCTCCTGCTCATCGATGAAATTTGCAGGCGGTGATTTTCGATATACAAAGTCATCAGGAGTTATCATTTTTCGATTAATGATTCCCAACACCAGGCGGTCTCCTAAAAAACTCCGATATTCTTCAACCAGATCGCAGGCAAGTGACGGCCGACCGTAGGCAATTTCGTGCAGGGCGCCCATATATGGATCAAGCCCATTGGCCTTTATGGCTGAAAGTACTTCATTGGTCAAAAGTGTATAAACAAAAGACAACAAAGCGTTTACCGGATCTAAGGGTGGTCTGCGATTTCTACCATGAAATTTAAATTCCGGATTCTTGATCAGATCGTTAAAGGCGGAAAAATATATCCTTGTGGCCGCACCTTCAAGACCTCTGATTCTGTCGAGACCATCTGCATCTTTCTCGTATATCGGTTGAATCGTCTTGAGTCTTGCCGCCACCTTGCGCAACGGGTCGTTATTATATTGCCTGGCACGGATCAAAACAAAACGAGTCATGTTACCCACCTTTCCGGCCACAATGCACCCTGCTGTTCTGGCGGCAAAAAGATCGTTTGTTAACTGAAGGTATTGAGCTCGTCGCAATTCCACATGCCGGTGTTCATCAATGGCAAGTCTGGCGCGGAACCTGCCCGTAGGTGTGATAAACACGGTTTCAACTCGGTTTTTTATGAGAAAATCCATTACCCCGCCGGTTAGGGAGACATATCCTGCCAGCATCAATTTTTTAAGTCCGTCTGCCGGAATCCTTTGGATAACTTTTTTATCTTTGAATACCTTAATTGACGCACCTTCCCGTCGAAGATAACAGCCGGGTTCGATAACATATAAAGATTCCATTTAAAAACTCCAGGTTTTTTTGCTTTTCAGACTATACTCGGAGGCAAAGTCTGTTACTCCATAAACCGTTTGACCTGATCCATGGCCGATTTAAGATTTTCCAAGGCAGAAGTCAGGTTTTCAGCCTTTTCGGCTTTAACGGCGGAGCTGTTTTTTCCCCAACTCTCAATATGCAACAGGGGATGGTGGTAGTCGGGTACGGATCCGAATTCGCACATATCTCCGATAAATGACAATGTGGAATGGATTCTCCTGCAGCCCAGGGGCGTTCCTCGAACACGACTTAGTTTATAATCCACTAAATGAGGATTGTATTCTGAAGAAAAAGAATAAAGGTAATGTATCAGCGTCTTTGCTTTTGAAAGAAATCCGATGGTCTGCAAAATTATCTTTTCTTCTCTTGGCAAAAGGGTAATACCGTTTCTACATGAAGAAATAATCTGCGCCAAAGGAGGACACTTTTTTTCAAGGATAAAAAGCTCGGGATATTTTTCCGCCCATTCTTGCCATCTGGGATGGACAAGCACTTTTTCTTTTTCAGACATTGCATTAAAATTCCGAAGACCGTCAACCGGTGAAGTCTTTACTTTCAATAGAAAGTTAAGCTGAGCCTCCAGACTTCTTTCCCGGCACTCAAGGAAATATGATTTTTTCCCGGACAGGCGATGTATCCCTAAGGGAAGTTTCACCAGGTTGCCAAAGCCCTTGCCGCTGAGTCTGTCCTGCTTTGGAAAAACTTCCAGTGTAAATGCGGACAGATCCGGTGCAATGAGATCTCTGATTTGCATTAGAACTGATCTGGCAATTCCTGCAGGAACAGGGGATTCGAAAATGAACCAGAAATGATACCCTTTATTGCCGGAAAATTCGACAATCGGCTTCAGGTTTGCTTTACCCGCGTGTTCCTTTATTTGAGAGATAAGGTAGTTCCGTTCACGCTGAATCTGGCTTTTTTCATCTCTCTTTAATACGCCGCCACGAAATCCGGATATAAGATCCGCATCCATGACCCCGACACTTACATTGCTGTCCGCCTTCAGCAAATAGATTCCATAGGTCCTTCGATTATTCAGATGATCTTCCACATCCTTTGATGTCATGGGGCTGCGAACCGGAACATAACCCTGCTTTCCTTCCTGCCGGTTGACCCACTGCCGGGCAAAACAGTCTTCACGTCCTGAAAAAAGTTTTAAAAAATGATCTATCTGCCGTTGACTGTGTCGCAACCGCTCAAAAGGCCCGGTTGCCGACTCGATATCCTTTTCCTTTTCCACCTCTGTCAGGGCTGTCAATTTATGGACTTGGGTTTTATAGGTTTTTTTATCCATAAAGGGCCGGGCCCTTGCCAAAACCTTGGCTAATTCCGACCTGCGGTCCAAAACCGCCAGAAGATCCATCCGCTCCTGCCAGGCTTTTACATTTCCGGGTTCTTTTTTGTTGACGCTTGCCAGCACGTTAATCGCGGTTTCCATTTCACCGGCCATCTGAGCAAGCCTTGCCCACTCGATTTGCTGAAAAGTGGTCAGTTGTTTCCAGATATTGTGCGTGCTAAGAATCCGGCAGGTTTTCCCGGTATCATTTCCCCGGATTATTGCATGTTCCAGCCGTGATATAATCAGACTGAAATCAGGGGATGCATTTCCTTTTTTAGCCTGTTTTAAGGTGTTCACAGTTATCTCCTTTACGGGCAACCCGGTTCAGAAGTTTATCCAGATTATGGTAGTTCGGACTGATATCCTTGAGTCTGTCTGCCGTTTTAAGCGCCAGATTGGAATCCCCCATCCGATAGGCGCCCAGGGCCTGCCAAAAGAGTCCGTCCGCACATGGATTCCCCCATTTTTCTTCAAAAAAAGCATTCGCTTGTCTGCCGTGTACCAGGGTTTTTTCGTAATTTCCCAGCAGATATTCGAGTTTTGCAAGGCGAACCAGGGTTTTGTGCTTAGAACGATTATCCCTTTCCAGGGATTGGTTCAGAGCATTTTTTGCGCCGTCAAAATCTTTGAGTCTGGACAATACGTCCGATTCGGTCCAGCTAATGTAGGGCTTACGCCGTTTAAGAGGAACCTTTTTCAGCATCTCTATGGCCCGATGTGGATTATCCAGCGCAAGATAACATCGGGCCAGAAGCTCATAAACAAAATCTATGGGATCAGCCGATCTGCATTTGGCAGCAAAAAGAAGCGCGTCCCTTGCCTCTGTAAAATTGTTAAGCTGGAAACTTATCTTCCCCAACGCGTAGTATTTAAACACCAGAGAGATATAATCTGTTTTTTCATCTTCGACCAGACAGCGCTTTATTAAGTTAAGAGATTTGTGACAATTCCCGTTTTCCAGTACGGCCGAAGATCCCTGGTACAGGGCCTTGACAAAATTTTTCCTCTGCCGGTGTTGAGATTCTTTCTCTTCCGGACTCATTTGATCCCAGGTTTTGATAGCATTTAAGAACAGGGGAAGCGCTTTTTCGCTCTTTCCCTCGATCTGCTTAAAAAGCATGGCCTCACGGTAAAAGTTGGTTATGCTGTCCGGCCGAAGTGATAGGGCGACTTTGAAATGCTTGTGGGCAAGCGCAATCCTGTCTCTTCGAATTTTCCCACTTAAGAATATTTCCCGGTTTTTTGCAGCATACAAAGAATTGTATGCTGTATAAGCCAGGGAATTATGCAAGAAGAAGTTATCCGGATTTTTTGCAATGCATAAGGACAATTCTTTAATAGCCTCGTCAAACTTTTTGATTTGCCCCAGAATAAAGGCCAGCTTTTCTCTTACAGCACTATCCAGACCCTGGACCGTGATTTCAGAAAGTTTCTCTTCCACAGGATAGAAAAGAGTTACCGCATCCTCCCACTTCTTTTCCCGGATCATCAATTCAAGTTCAGCCAGTATCCGACTCAGTTCCCGTTTAGCGGCCTCTTTTTTTACCGGCACCAGATCATCCTGTGTCAAAAATTCATCTTCAATAATTTCTGGTTCAATGATATTCCGGTTTTCCTTTGCCTCTGATTTTTCGGTTAATGCGGTCATAATTATCCTCCTTCAACTATCGTTAAATCACAACTCAACCACTTAACGAGATCAGTCTTTTGAATATTAAAAAGAAAATTTTTTCCATCTTTAATAATCTTAACGGCTTTGAAAGAAGATTTTACAAAAATGGATCTGAAAAAAACTTGAGGATTTTTAGACAAAGGGATGGAGAGGCCAGACCTGAAGGTCTGAAAGGGATGAAGTGGTTAGGGATTAAGGGATGGAGTTGATTTTCTTCGAAGACTTCCGATTAATCCATTGAGCATTTTGATGATTTCTACGCAAATTTCGTCCAAATATTCAAAGCGCTCAGGAATAATATAATTTAAATCTTTGCATTTAATAAGCCAGTTTTGTGTCTCAGTTGTAGAACCTCTTGCTATGATAAAAAAATGCTCATAATCTGCCCGAGTCTTTCTTCCAAACCCTTCTGAAATGTTGGCACTTATGGAACTGCTTGACCGCAGTATCTGGTCGGCAATAATCCAGGCAACACGCTTATTGGGAAGAGATTCAATATCTTCGACAATATCTAAAAAAAGTTGATGAGATTTCTGCCACACAATCAGATCTTTAAAAGTCTTTACTTTTCTGCTCACCTTCTCTTTCTTCATATTTTTCTCCTTTATTTATACGTAATACCTCCAGCACTATTCCCTC
>JAYEFV010000580.1:0-6699 GCA_034658755.1 Thermodesulfobacteriota bacterium
CAGAACATGGATACGGGCTTGTTGACAAGCGATTGTACATCCCAGAAAAATGGTTCTCCGATGAATATCATCATCGCAGAGTAAAGTGCAAACTGCCTGAAGAAGTTGAGTTTAAAAATAAACCGCAGTTGGCTGCTGAAATGCTGACCGACATTGCCAAGCAGCAAACGCTACCATTTAAGTATGTGCTTGCGGACTCAATATACGGTACGAGTCCTGTATTTATTGAAACCGTTGAATCGTTGACCGGAGTTACCTACTTTGTATCCGTTCCGGAAAACACCCTTTGCTGGCTGAAAAAGCCGATGACTATTGAAAAACAATACAAATACAAAGGTGAAATTCGCACCAAAACCATTTTGTCTGATGTTGATCAGAAGCCAATTTTTGTTTCAACCCTTGCTCAAAATATCAACGATTATTTCTGGTATCGCCGACAGGTCTCTGAAGGCACTAAAGGGCCAATTGTATATGAATTTACTAGACGTCAGGTCATTATGTCTAACGCTGGCCTTCCCCAGAAAACAGTGTGGCTGCTCATCCGGCGAACCATAGAAGACAACCCAAAATTCTCTTTCTTTATTTGCAATGCTCCGGCCAGCACGAGGCTAAAAATTTTAGTCTGGCTTAGCGGGATGCGCTGGGCAATTGAGCAGTGCTTTGAGGAAACAAAAAGCGAATTGGGTATGGATCATTACGAAGTCAGAAAATTTATGGGCTGGCACCACCACATCCTAACGTGTATGCTCGCTCACTTTTTTCTTTGGCACCTTAAAATAAGGTTGGGGAAAAAAAGCACCGTCTACTACTCTGTCGCAGCTTAGAGAGCTAATCAAAGTGGTGTTGCCACTGCGGAAAATGGATTTTGACACAGTAATCCAGCAAATCGTCTGGATACAGTGCAGAAACCACCGCGCTTATTTATCCCATCGCCGTAGGCGGTTGCGTGAAATTGTCAAAGACCATTAAGTTGCGTTGTAGGGTTAATATCCTCTGAAAGTAGATTTACAGAAAGATGGTGAATTTTGACATTTAAATGCATTATACATGTAAAATCAAAATAATAAAAAGGAATGGGGGGCGGACTACAGGAAAATTTCGTACATCATAAATAAAACACTTAATAATTGCATCAAATAAAGGCTTAAAAGGGGATTTTGGGAGTTAAAAACACATTTTTAAGAAAAAGAAACTCGGCTTTCAGGCAAAAGGGTGCAAGGTTGGTTATTTGTGTGGTCTGACTCCAATTACCAGCGATGTAGAAGCCATGAAATGGATCGATACTCTGTATGCCTAAGTATAAAAAATCAGGGTGAAACGGATAAATTTTTCACCCTGATCATTTCTGAGATATTTATTCAGAAGGTGCAAGTATTATTCACTTCCAAAACCTTTGATATGCTCAAACAGATTCAGATTGAATACAGGAGTAAGATTAATAAAATCATTAATGCGTTGAAAATAATATGAAAAAAAGTATGCCAACAGAGATTAGTGAAAAGTATAGGCTTCCAAAAAAACTCACAGATTTTCAGCTTTCGCTCTATATTCACTTAATAGAATGGAAATGGGAATATCTGACTACAGAACCGGGGATACATGGGGGAAATAAGTATGATGCGATATTGCCAAAGGATTTTCAGGATGATTTACATCCGTTGTATCGCCCTTTGGTTCAAGAGATTCGCCAAAATCACCCATTCAAAGTTCATAAGCACTTCGGACATATGGCGAGTTCTCAGGCAGCCTGTATTAATCTGTTTGCTCCCGTGTTGTTAAACAAGGAAGTCGCCGATTCTGTTTTTCCCACAATCAATCCGAAATTTTCAACGTTAGCAAATGATATGTTGGACGGAGGATTTAGATTTGAGTACTGGGATACCAGTAATCCATTAAATGATCATACGGATGCCGCGGGAACGGATTCCGATGTTGCCATAGCATATTACGATACAAATGGTGAATTGTCACTGTGGCTTATTGAGCATAAATTGACGGAGGATGAATTCACGACATGTGGTGGATATAAATCAAGAGGCAATCATACGAAAGAACAGTGTAGAAATGGTGCACAGATCCTTAATGATCGGAGAAGATGTTTTTATCACTATCATTGTGACTACAGATATTGGGATATTACACATTCTTCTGAACTATATGATCTGAATGTACTGAAAACGAGAATCCGTTGTCCATTTATAGGCGGCGAAAATCAGCTTTGGCGTAATCAATTGATGGCACATGCGATTGAAGAAAAACAGAAATTTAAAAATGTACATTTTTCTGTTGTTCACCATCCTAAAAATAATGATTTAAAGAAAACGATTGATAGCTATACTGATATGCTGGAAAATAAGGACTTGTTTTCGGTTTTTACTTCAGAGCGGATCATTAATGCGGTAACACAACTTAACAATAAAGAAATTCAAAAATGGGCAAACTGGTATTCAGAGTTGTATAACCTCAGCTTAATACCATCCGTCAATCTTTGATCAAGAATATCGTAAAGCCGATCTAACGGAAGGTTTTGCTTTGAGTCGGCGTACAAATTCACTACGCATTTCCGGACTGACTTCGCCCAACACCTCTATAACAGTTTTTTGAAATTCTTCGACCTCTTTGAGGCTATATAAAGCCTGGAAAATCTCAAATTGTAACTTAATCTGGTTTCGTATTTCGCTGCAGGCCTTCAATGCAATTCCCCTGGGATCCTTTAGTTTAAATTCCTTTGCTTTTATTTTTTCATTTCCGACTCGGCCCTTCTTTTTTTTGATTTGATTTTCCAGGGCTTGCAGTGCCTCATCATCACCACGGCCCCAAGCCATTACAGAGTCCAGAATCTCATTTGTATACTCGTTAATTCGGTTCAGCTGATCCATGGCATCGATCTTACGATCAATAACCTGTTCGACCTTTTTGGCCACTATAACCTTGGTGGTTTTTCCCCTGATTTCTTGGAGACGCCGGCTGACCGCCTGACGACTGACACCAAGCTCTTTGGCCGCCTCCGTCTGGTTCATTTTTTGTTTGTCAATTAATCGTAACAGTTTGTGATCGTTAATTTTTGGTGGTCTCATAGTTGACACTCCGGTTGACAGGTTGACAAGCAATTAAAAGATAATTTGTTATATTGTTACCCTTATCAAAGGTTATCGTGGTTAATGGATTCTTAATTTTCTTTACGTCAATATATACCATGAACCCACACTTATATTTTTTAGCGCGGATACAAAAGCGGATACAAAATGCCATGCGTGTGATGCATTCTATGCATCTGATGCATGCTATAACCCCCTGAAATCAGGTATGATAAGGTGGTGTTCAAGTCCTTTCACGCCGGCAGCAGGGGTTCAAATCCCCTTGGGGACGCCACAGATAAAACAAAGCTCAGCAAATCCATGCCGGGCTTTTTTTATTGAGCCGGTCCAGGACATCCCGCTTTTCAGGCGGGACAGCATCCCGCGAAGCGGGGTTGGGGACGACAGAAAATAAAAACAGGATGTTAACTTTAAGTTGACATCTTTTTTTTGGTTGGATCTATGCTTTGAAAACGAATCTTTTTTAATGGTTGTAAAAAGATAAAATAGCAGTTATGATTGTCTTACTTTAGTCTTACAAACAATGAAGAGGTGATTATGGAAAAGACACGGCTCTCAAACAAAGGACAAATCGTCATCCCAAAGGCGATTCGTGTATTCCACGGATGGAAGCCGGGGCTTGAATTTGTCATTGAAAATGTTGGTGACGGCATCAAGCTTAAGCCGATGAAACCGTATAAAGAAACAAAAATTGAGGAAGTGATAGGCTGTGTTGGTTATAAAGGCCCTAGGAAATCTTTGAAGGATATGGAAGCCGCCATAGCAAAAGGAGCTAAGGAGAATATATGATTGCCGTTGATACAGATCTTCTGGTTAGATTGCTGACAAAAGATGATCCCAATCAGGCAAAACGTGCGGCGAAAATAATAGAGAGCGATGTTATCTTTATTCCCAAAACCGTGGTGTTGGAAACGGAATGGGTATTACGTCATGCTTACGGAATTAACAAAGGCGTTATTATGAAAGGTTTTCAGAAAATGATGGGGCTTCCGAATGTGCGTGTTGAAGATCAGCAAACCGTATTTCAGGCCATCTCATGGTATGGATTAGGCCTTGATTTTGCGGATGCACTCCATTTGGCCTCCAGTATAAAAACTGATAAATTCGTAACATTTGATAATGCATTTATTAAAAAAGCTCGAAAATTAATTTCAATTGACTTCACCTTACCCTAGCTCACGGGAACAGGCTTATACTCCTGTTTGCACTGCCGGCTTATGCCAAGAATGTTTCTACGGCCTGCGAGTACATGGGTATCAGCTGGAAAACCTATTACCAGGAAAGTGATCTAAATGAGTAACAGAAACTGGAGCCAAAACCTGAAGCGATGAAGCCTGGGACGGTCCGGACGCCTGAGAAAATCGAGGAAACTTTTGCTGGTACCGGTGTGGGAAGAAAGATCATTGGCCAGATAATCAAGGACCATGGGATATAGTAGAAGCGAGGCTTATGCTTGCAGCATAGACAGCTTTAATCCTTCCTCCACGGCTATTTTTCGCCCTCGCATAGCTGATTGGCTTATAGTGGGCTGAGCTAAATTTAGTTTTTTGGCCAGCTCTACGGTCGTTATTCCTAACTCTTGCGTTCCCCAATAGCACAGTAAACCGCGTGCTTTCACGGATTGCTTATATTTGCCACGAGCTAAAACATCCTTGTGGCTATCGGCGCGACTCCCGTTCGCAACAACATAAAGCGTGGTTCGACATTAAAGCCCATGCAAAACAAGTGGTTTTGGTATCGGTCAAAATAATGCCAAGCCGGTCTAAAAAATTATCACGGTCGCTATGGTGTTCTTTGACGCCCCCCTTGTGACTTTGAAAACGATCCTATTCCTCCTTAGGTACTTCGCTAAGCGGGATGTCAAGTGCATCAGCTACCCCCTTGCCGTAAGCCGGATCGGTCTTCAGACAGTTGTCAATGTGACGAATCTTAATCTCTCTCGGAGCGTCTCCCATAGCCCGAGCTGTGTTAGCAAACAGCAAGTTCTGCTGCTTGGGGCTCATCTTATGGAACAGGGCGCGGGGCTGGGAGTAATAATCGTCATCCACACGATGGTTCCAGTGATCAGCCGCCCCTTCCAAACTGAGGGGCGGTTCGGCAAAGTCCGGCTGCTCTTGCCACTCGCCGTAACTATTAGGCTCGTAAGCAAGGGTGCTGCCATAATTGCCGTCAACCCGCATGGCTCCATCACGGTGATAGCTGTGAAATGGGCATCGAGAGGCATTGACCGGGATCAAATGATGGTTCACACCGAGCCGATAGCGTTGGGCATCGCCGTAGGAGAAGAGTCTCCCCTGCAACATTTTGTCAGGGGAAAACCCGATGCCGGGGACGATATTGGCTGGATTGAAAGCCGATTGCTCAACCTCGGCGAAGTAGTTCTCCGGGTTACGATTCAGTTCGTAGATACCCACCTCGACCAAAGGGTAATCGCCATGAGGCCAAACCTTTGTTAGGTCGAAGGGGTTGAAAGGGCATTTAGAGGCATCCTTTTCCGGCATCACCTGAATGGACATGGTCCAGCGGGGAAAGTCCTCTTTTTCGATGCTTTCGTATAGGTCGCGCTGATGACTTTCCCGGCATTTAGCGATGACCGCCTCGGCCTCTTCATCGCTCAGACAGCGTATCCCCTGCTGGGTCTTGAAATGAAACTTGACCCAGTGACGTTCGTTTTTGGCGTTGATCATGCTGTAAGTGTGGCTGCCGTAACCGTTCATATGGCGATAGGAATAAGGGATGCCGCGGTCACTCATCGTGATAGTAACCTGGTGCAACGCCTCCGGTAGCAGAGTCCAGAAGTCCCAGTTATTGCGGGCGCTACGCAGGTTCGTTCGGGGATCGCGTTTGACGGCCTTGTTAAGGTCGGGAAATTTTAGTGGATCACGCAGGAAGAATACGGGTGTGTTGTTACCCACCAGATCCCAGTTGCCTTCCTCGGTATAAAATTTGATCGCAAATCCACGGATGTCACGCTCGGCGTCGGCGGCGCCACGCTCACCGGCTACCGTGGAAAACCGGGTGAAGAGCTCGGTCTTTTTCCCTACTTCTGAAAATATTCTAGCCTTGGTATACTGAGTAATGTCGTGAGTGACGGTAAAGGTGCCGTAGGCACCGGAACCCTTCGCGTGCATTCGTCGCTCAGGGATCACTTCCCGATCAAAATGGGCCAGTTTCTCCAGGAACCAAACATCCTGCAATAACATCGGTCCACGCGGTCCAGAAGTCATTACGTTCTGGTTATCAGCTACTGGAGCGCCGGCGTTGTTGGTCAGTTTTTTCTTCTGTGTCATCTATTTGCTCCTTTTTGTTGGGGTTTATTGAAAATTTTCCTCTTGTTAAATGGTTTCGATTAAAGTGTGTTACGGTTAAATTTTATCTTAAATTCGAACAGCGGATTGGAACAAAATCAGCCAAACCAAATCAATCGTTTTTGATTTTGTATCAACACCAGCAACAAATAATATTATATCCTATATGATATTCATTTGTAATTATTAGACAAAAAATTTTTGTCTTATGAATTGTTCGTGCAATCCCGGCAGATACCAAAAAAATCCAACCTGTGGGTCAGGATTTTAAAGCCGGTTTCATCAGCAACTTC
>JAYEFV010000581.1:0-6692 GCA_034658755.1 Thermodesulfobacteriota bacterium
GCGGCATTTCGTAGCATGTCAAAATATGAGATACTGGAGTAATGGAGTGTTGGAGTGTTGAGTACAAAACCGGAAAAAGATCTGGCTTTTATTCTTTTACCCTTGTTTCATCGAATTCGACCACGCGTCATATTATTCTTATTCCATTACTCCATCACTCCAACACTCCATTACTCCATTACTCCGGATTAGATGCGGGACGCTAATGGAAAGTACAAACATCATGATTATCCCCGAGCGCCCCCTATCGCTATCCGCACAGGCGGAGCTCTCGACCTGTAAGAACCAACTTGCCGTTTGGTGTAAACTCTCCGATCATGCAGGTAATGCGTTTCATACCCCTGATCATTAGTGAACACCAGGCATCGAGCACGTCAAACTGTCCGGTTTTAGTTGTTATTATCTCAACAAGATCTGCCTGAATGTTTTGTTTTATTGTTTTTTTTCCAGAATCTGCATTCCAGTTCGCCGGTTCTTTGCCAACAACATAAATAATTAGTCCTGATTTCATTTTTTTTTCACCTCCTTTCATAACGTTTTAAGCCCCGCCGAGGATGCGTAAACATGCCCAAATCAAAAAGCCCTTCAATCCTTTTAAAAAGATTGAAGGGCTGCACCCAGTTTACTTGACCCTTTTTTATGTAACCATAACGCTCTGTAACACCGCAGAGACATGGTTATTACTAAGGCAGGTCTTCTGACTCCCGGTTTATCCTAATCTCTGCGCCTTCCCATACGGTTAAAACCAGACAGTGGCATATCGCAGATTTCGTCGCCGGTCACAGCGGCGGGACCGCTCCCGATTCTCACGGAATTCCCTATTAAGCCGTTATAGGCACCTTTACAAGTTATCTAAAAAATTTCAAACTGCCTGTCAAGAAAAATAAACAGAGTAAACTTCTTCATAGCCTTTCTTCCATTTTTCCATTTTGATGGGTTATAGAATTTCCGAGGCGCTAAGTCATAACAATGAATTCAGAGGTTCATACTCCAGGCCAAAAGCTTCAGCCACACCTTTATGAGTCACTTTTCCTCTTAAAATATTAATGCCTTTGGCTATCTCCTGATTTTCCCTTGCCGCTTTTTCACACCCTTTGTCAGCAAGTTCCAGTGCATAGGGTAATGTTGCATTTGTAAGTGCTTTTGTTGATGTATATGAAACAGCCCCCGGCATATTTGCTACACAATAATGTATAATCCCATCGACCTCAAATATGGGTTGGTCATGCGTTGTGGGTTTTGCCGTCTCCACACACCCACCCTGATCAATCGCTACATCTACAATCACCGAACCTTTTTTCATTAACGTTAACATGTCGCGCGTAACCAATTTGGGTGCAACTGCACCGGGTATAAGAACCGCACCAACAACAAGATCGGCCTCTTTCAACAGTCTTCGTATGGTCGCCGGATTCGACATGAGCGGAAAGCAGTTATTGGGCATTACATCACAAAGATAACGAAGACGTTCAAGATTATTATCGAGCAGATAGACCTTTGCACCAAGACCACACGCTATTTTGGCAGCATTGGTTCCAACGATTCCACCGCCGATAATCAAGATGGTTCCGGAATCTACCCCCGTTACACCACCGAGAAGAATTCCTTTACCGCCAAAAGTCTTTTCAAGGTATTTGGCCCCTTCCTGGATAGCCATTTTGCCGGCCACTTCACTCATCGGCGCAAGAAGCGGCAAATAACCGTTCTCCCGTTCCACTGTTTCGTAAGCCACAGCAATAGATCCCGAATCGATAATTGCCCGGGTGAGTTCCAGCGATGCAGCAAAATGAAAAAATGTAAACAGAACCTGTTCATTTCGTATCATTGGATATTCAACAGGAAGCGGCTCTTTTACCTTCATTATCATTTGGCATCTCTGGTAAATATCTTCCGGAGTGTTGCAAATTACCGCACCGGCCTTTATATACTCTTCATCAGAACAGGCTGAACCATCACCGGCAGAGGTTTCAACCAGAACTTCGTGTCCATGTGACAGCATTTGTTCAACTCCTGATGGCGTCATGGCAACCCGGTTTTCTTTGGTTTTTATCTCTTTTAAAACACCGACTCTCATCCTAGCCTCCTCATAACTTTTTGTTTATCAACTCAATTTCAATTTTTCAGCGATTTATCCCCTCTAAAGAACTTGTAAAAAAACCTTATAATAAAAAATCCCGCGGCACAAAAGTGCACGCGGGATTTTTATTGCAAAATGACATTTGCTGTTACTTCTTTTCGTCGTCTTTTACCTCTTCGAAATCAGCATCCACAACATCCTCTTCAGATGCAGAAGGTCCGGGCTGCTCCGCCGGGCCCGCTGCATCGGCTCCGGCCTGCTGCTGATCTGCCTGTGAAGCCTGTTGATACATGGCTTCGGCCAGTTTATGGGAAGCCTGCGTCAACTCTTCGCTCAGGCGTTTGATCTCTGCAACATCATCCCCTTCCATAGCTTTCTTAAGCGGTTCAATGGCAACTTCAACTTTGCCCTTGGTTGCGGCATCAATCTTGTCACCAAGATCTTTTATCGATTTTTCCGTTGAATAGATCAGCGCATCGGCCGAGTTTCGAGCCTCAACCAACTCCTTTTTCTTTTTATCCTCTTCAGCGTGAAGATCGGCATCCTTTATCAATCTGTCGATTTCTTCTTTGGACAAGCCGCTGGAAGCCGTTATTTGTATGGATTGCTCTTTACCCGTTGCCATATCTTTTGCAGAAACGTTCACAATTCCGTTTGCATCGATATCAAATGTCACCTCGATTTGCGGTATACCTCTTGGCGCCGGGGGTATCCCCACAAGTTCGAAGCGTCCCAGAGTCTTGTTGCCGGCGGCCATCTCCCTCTCTCCCTGCAGTACATGGATGGATACAGCCGGCTGGCTGTCAGCCGCTGTTGAAAAAATCTGGCTCTTTTTGGTCGGAATGGTCGTATTCTTGTCGATAAGTCGCGTCATGACACTACCAAGGGTCTCTATGCCAAGAGAAAGAGGAGTAACATCGAGAAGAAGAACATCCTTTACGTCCCCCTTTAATACACCTCCCTGAATGGCGGCGCCGATGGCAACAACTTCGTCCGGGTTAACCCCTTTGTGGGGTTCCTTGCCAAAGAATTTCTTGACGCGGTCCTGAACCGCGGGCATGCGCGTCATACCACCAACAAGAATTACTTCATCAATTTCATTGGTGGACAGTCCCGAATCCTTAAGCGCAATTCGACTTGGTTTTTCAAGTTTGTCGAGCAGGTCACTGATAAGCCCTTCAAGCTTGGCTCGGGTTATTTTTATGTTAAGGTGCTTTGGACCGGCAGCATCGGCTGTAATAAATGGAAGATTAACATCCGTTTCCATGGAAGTGGATAGTTCCATTTTAGCTTTTTCAGCCGCTTCTTTCAGCCGCTGTAACGCCATTTTATCGTTCCTTATATCAATCCCCTGATCTTTTTTGAACTCATCTGCCAGGTAATCGATCAGCCGAAGATCGAAATCCTCACCGCCGAGATGGGTATCACCATTTGTTGCCTTTACCTCGAAAACCCCTTCGCCTATTTCAAGTATGGACACATCAAATGTACCGCCACCCAGATCAAAAACAACAATCTTCTCTTCGCTTTTCTTATCGAGGCCATATGCAAGTGATGCGGCAGTCGGTTCATTAATGATTCTTAACACATTAAGACCGGCGATTTTTCCGGCATCTTTGGTTGCCTGTCGCTGGCTGTCATTAAAATATGCAGGCACAGTTATAACCGCATCGGTAACTTTCTCTCCAAGATATTCCTCGGCAGTATTTTTGATATTAGCCAAAATAAAGGATGATATCTCAGCCGGACTATTTGACTTGCCCCGCATATTTATTCTGACATCGCCATTTTCTGCCTGTTCAATTTTATAGGGAAGTATTTTAATATCGTCCTGTACTTCTTTGGATGCATATTTACGACCGACAAGCCTTTTGACCCCAAAAACCGTATTCTCAGGGTTTGTGATAGCCTGTCTCTTTGCGATTTGACCGACCAATCTCTCATTGCTGTCTGAAACGGCCACAACAGAAGGTGTTGTACGCCCTCCCTCTGGGTTTGTAATAACTTTGGCTTCACTCCCCTCCATAACCGCCACACATGAATTTGTAGTGCCGAGATCGATTCCAATGATTTTACTCATTTGTTTTCCTCCTTACCTTATATATAACCTTTTTTTATTTTCTATTCTTCTTGAGCCTGGTTTTCTTGGTTTTTTGACTCTGTTTTTTTTGATACAACAACCATGGCAGGTCTGAGTAACCGGTCATGTATCATGTAGCCTTTCTCAAGTTCATTTAAAATAGTTTTTTCAGGATGGTCATCTGAATCTTCTTGCATAACAGCCTGGTGTAAAGCGGGATCAAACGTTTTCCCCAGAGACTCAAACGGTTTCACACCGAATTGCTCAAATATCTTCAATATTTCCTTGAGAGTCATGTTTACACCTTCCACCACAGAGCTGTTTAAGTGATCGTCATCACTTGAAGATTCTATGGCACGGTCAAGATTATCGACCACGGGAAGCATGGCCTTTGCGAAACTTTCATTGGCAAATTTCCTGAAGTCATTCATTTCGCGTGCGGCACGCTTCTTGTAGTTTTCAAACTCGGCGGAAACCCTCAAAAAACGGTCATGGGAATCTTTTGACTCCTGTTCCATGGATTCAAGTCTTGCTTCCATCACTTTCAATGGATCATCGGTCTTTTCTTTGTCTTTTTTACCTGAATCGATCTCTTTGGAAATTTTCTTTTTTTTACCGTTTTCTTCGATTTCGATATTAATGTCGATTGTCTTTTTTTTTGCTCCCATTAGTCGAAGCTTTCTCCTGATTTTTTTAAATATTTACACGCCCAATTTTTCGTAAAATACGGGCTAATACCACAACATTGCTAAAAAAATAAGACTGTCTGGGATATTGTCAAGGTAGAAAAAGGATTTTTAGATTTTGAGTTCTGGATTTAATGATTGAAATTTGTCGATTTTAAATATGGCGGCTGAGAATTGGTGGGAGGTATGGTCAATCATCACTATTTATGAACATTAGAACTGGTTGTGCACCCTCTATCGAATCTTCTCTGAAATGAAATAAGCCAAAAGCTTGACCGGGATCGATCCACGACACAGACTGCATTACTTATCGCTGCTTCCTTCCGGACCTGACGAGGTTCGTAACCGTCTGTTGCGCGGCGGCCGATCAGATTGACTTATAGGCTCCCAGATTAAAACCCTTTAGAGGGAATTCAGCCCCGCATGAAGCGGATTTCGGGAAAAGGGCACCGCTAGCTCCCCGCCTAGCACAACCATAAATATGAATATAATCGATTAAAAAAAAATTCAAGTTAAAAAAAAACGGTTTTCCAACCACAATATAGACAACAACTCAAATTAGCAAATCTATATTTTGTGTTTTTTATTGACATTCACCTGTTTCTATCATAATCTTTTTTCAACTGTTTCAAAATTAAAAATTCGTAACATTCTAGCTTTTTGAAAAGTTCAAGAAAGGAAAGGTAAATATGATACGAAATGTTCTAATTCCTTTATTATTATCCTCTTATTTCATAATTTCAGGCTGCGCCGCTTTTATCGCCGGAACAGCAGCAGGAACAGGGGTATATACCTATGTAAACGGCGAGCTGAAAACATCTTATCACGCAGAATTTGATGAAACTAATCGGGCATGTACTGCAGTTCTAAATAGTCTGGAAATGGAGATCACAGAAAAAACATCAGACAGTCTTCAGGCAACAATTAAAGCCAAACAATCCAATGGAACTCCGGTTACAATAAAAACTGTAATGATAACACCCGGGTCTACAGAGGTTTCCGTCCGATCAGGCATCGTAGGGATTTGGGATAAAAAAGTTTCCGAGCTTATTCATGCCAGCATCGCACAAAGGCTACAAAAATAAATTATTACGTACTGTTAAACAGACCATTACAACCTATGGAATGCTTAAACCGAGAGATTCGGTTCTTATCGGTGTATCCGGCGGGCCTGATTCAGTAGCCCTTTTTCACCTACTTCTCACATTCGCACCCCGCTTTCCCCTCCGGCTTGGAGTTGCACATTTAAATCATTATCTGCGCCAGAACGATTCAGATAAGGATGCTGAATTTGTTGCATCTCTCGCCGGCGGATTTAACATACCCTGTTATATTCATAAATCAAATGTTCGTAAATATCAGATTGAAAACAAGCTTTCCCTGGAAGAAGCAGCCAGACGCGTTCGCCACTCCTTTTTAAACAAAGTGGCAGAAAAAAACAGGTTTAATAAAATCGCACTCGGCCATCATTTTGATGATAATGCAGAACTTGTATTAATGAATCTTTTTAGAGGAAGTGGCCCGCTGGGCATTTCAGGTATTCCTCCGGTAAGGGACGGAAAGATTATTCGGCCGCTATTACAATCAAATCGTTCCGAAATAATCGCTTTTCTGGATCAAAACGGACTAAAATATATATCTGACACATCCAATAGGGACACAAGATTCCTCAGGAACAGGATACGTCACGATTTAATTCCACTGTTAAAAACATCCTACAATCCCAAAATCAGCCAAAGCCTAAACCGGCTTGCCTCAATTATCAGATCTGAAGAAGAATGGATTGAAGATGTCATTCATCCTCTCTTCGAAAAAGCAGCTTTTAGCATTCAGGACGGTCAGATTGTCC
>JAYEFV010000582.1:0-1510 GCA_034658755.1 Thermodesulfobacteriota bacterium
CATGAAGTCCAACGCCGGATATCGTCACCAAACCCCGAACTGTTTTGCAAAGTCCATGGCATCTGGATGGATGCTTACAACTTTTGATTTTCTGTTGGTTTGATTGGATATTGTTCTTAATTGAGGCGCGCAGGTATAATTTAATAAGGTAGAAACGATAATTTTTAAGTGCGATTCAATATGTTACATTAGAAAGGAATTAAGATGGCAATTAAGAAAAGTGAATTATACAGCTCTCTCTGGAAAAGTTGTGATGAGTTAAGGGGTGGAATGGATGCCTCGCAATACAAAGACTATGTCTTGGTCATGTTGTTTGTTAAATATGTGTCAGACAAATACGGTAGAGAAAAGTATGCTTCAATTGTAATTCCAGAAGGTGGCAGCTTTCAGGACATGGTTGCCCTGAAAGGTAAAAAAGACATTGGCGATGGCATCAATACCATCATAGCAGCGCTGGCAGAAGCCAACGAGTTGAAAGGTGTAATTGATGTAGCTGATTTCGACAATTCGGACAAGCTTGGCAGAGGTAAGGAGATGGTCGACAGGCTCTCGAATCTTGTAGGCATTTTCCAGGGTGAAAGCCTTGATTTCAGCAAGAACAAAGCAGACGGCGACGATATTTTAGGTGATGCCTACGAATATCTGATGCGCCATTTTGCGACTGAATCGGGTAAAAGCAAGGGGCAGTTTTATACTCCTGCCGAAGTGTCACGGGTAATAGCAAAGGTTATTGGTATCAGCCAGGTGAAAAGCCAGGACCAGACCATCTACGACCCGACCTGTGGTAGCGGTTCATTGCTGCTAAAAGCTGCTGATGAAACACATCAAGGTGTCACCATCTATGGGCAGGAGATGGATAATGCAACGGCTGCCTTGGCTAAAATGAATATGATTTTGCACGGCAACCCAACGGCAGAAATTTGGAAAGACAACACACTCTCAAATCCTTATTTCAAGAATCCGGACGGAACACTAAAAACCTTCGATTTTGCAGTTGCTAATCCTCCTTTTTCTTCAAAAGCGTGGAGCACCGGATTTGACCCGGCAAATGACCTATATGAACGCTTCATGGGATATGGCATTCCACCAGCCAAGAATGGCGATTATGCTTTTCTGTTGCACCTCATCCGTTCGCTCAAAAGCACCGGCAAATGCGCAATAATCCTGCCGCACGGCGTGCTCTTTCGTGGTAATGTCGAGGCTGAAATACGCAAGAATATCATTCGCAAAGGGTTCATCAAGGGCATTATCGGCTTGCCTGCAAACCTCTTTTATGGAACAGGCATTCCCGCCTGTATCATTGTAGTTGATAAAGAAAATGCCGATAACCGCAAAGGCATTTTCATGATAGATGCCGGCAAGGGTTTTGTAAAAGACGGCAACAAAAACCGCTTGCGTGAGCAGGATATTCACAAGATCGTGGACGTATTCAACAGACAAACCGAAGTTCCCAAATATTCCTGTATGGTATCGGTGGAGGAAATTCTGCAGAACGAGTACAACTTAAACA
>JAYEFV010000583.1:0-6672 GCA_034658755.1 Thermodesulfobacteriota bacterium
TTCACCTCTAAAATGGGTTACATGGAATTTTTGCATAAATTTCTGATATTTTATACCATATCTTATGGGGAGTCAATCTGTTTAGACCGAGCACGCTATGGATTGTCAATAATAAAAACTGGTTAGCTCCGACTCTGCCGGATTAGGAGACCACAAAAGAAAAACGGCTATTTTAAAAAATCAAGATTTCGATTTTGAGCCCTTCAATTCTTTCAAAATGCCTTTTATTGTAGGTAGCCACTGAAAAACCGAGGGAGAGGGCGGTAGAACCGATGATGAGGTCATGGGCACCGATCCGAATACCTCTCTTACTCAGATCAGACCATAGTTCTGCGTATATCCTGGCAATTGAGATTTCAAAATTATAGATTGGAAACAGCTCGATGACCTTTTCCACATAAGCCCTTCTCTTTATGCGTCTTTTCGTCGAATCCGCTCGGTGCACACCGTGAAGGAGCTCGGCAACTGAGATAACACTCAGTCCAAAAACCTCTTCTTCTCGACTTTCTGCAAATTGTTGGATTTCAGATTCCCTTCTTTCGGCTTCAATAAGAACACTTGTATCGAGAATTACTCCCATAAATCCCCCATTACCATAGGAGGCTGATCTTTACGGATATCGGCAAGGTCTTCCGAGAAGGCATTTAATTCTTCATCTAACCTTGGCAGTTTTTTCAGTAAGGCTTTTAGTTCTCCCAGCGTCTTAATGTCTGTTTTTTCATCGATAGGTTTCATAGATGCCACTGGTTTCCCGCCTCTTTCAATAATATAATGAATCCCTTTGAATTTTATTGTATTGAGCACTTCAGAAAAGTCTCTTACAGCCCGGGTGGCAGATATGCGCTTTTCCATTTACCCACCTCCATGTATAATATGATAATCATATTTTACATACTTATGGTATATTGTCAATAACAAAATCTGGAACCGCATTACCCCATCTCTCCATCTACATTCATCATTCGTTATTGGAATTTCATAATTCTTTGCCTCATTCCCCCCATCTCCTGCAACAGATTGTAAAAACCCCCATTTCTCAACCTTTTCGGGGGATGTGCCGCCCCCCTGAAACTTATACCGTCAAGCTAATGGCTGATTCAGGTTTCAGTCTTCAGGGCACATGTAGGTTTCGGGGTTCAGGTGTCAGTGTTCAGGTTTCAGGTTTCAGGAAAGACGACGATTGGAATGATGGGAGAAGGGGTGGGTCTTCATAATTTGAGTGTTTTCAAGAAATTGACCCCTTTACGCAATTCAACTGAATCAGATATTCTTTCCTGACGCAGATTCTTGATCACCTGGACCGCGGAAAATCCGTATTTCCGGTTAAAATATTTAAGGGTCGGGCTGACGGTTGCATCGGACAGTTTGGTTTCAACCAAGGTAATGGGACGGTCTTCAACGACCAATGCAAAATCGACTTCCTTTTTCTCTTTGGTGCGCAGATACTTGAGTTCCGCTCTTCTCCCTTCGTAGTCCTCAATGGCATTCAAATGCTTCAGCAGACTGCAGGCTACCAGATTTTCAAAGCGGATCCCTTCGTGTCCCTTGATCATACCCATATCGTAAAAGTATATCTTTGGCTCTTTGAGAAGTGACCGTGCAATATTGCGATGATAGGGCGTGACCCTGAAAATGATGAAAAGCGTCTCAAGAATCTCAACATAACGCTTAATGGTATTGGGTGCGCAATGAATATCCCTTGCCAGAGAAGCGAACGACAACGGCGATCCGACACGATGGCGGAGCATCTCGAGGGTAAGCTGAATCGCCTTGAAATCATGGACTTTTTCAAAGTCAAGAATATCGTTCCGTATCAGTCCGTCAACATACTGCATGCGCCATCGGTTCGCCTCCTCATCCGTTTCTGCCAGATAAGGTTCGGGAAATCCGCCCCTTGTCATAAGTCGTTCGAGGTTATCTTCTGCATCTTCGGGGAGTTCCACCAGAGAAAGCGGATTGAGCCTGTGGGTAAAAAAACGGCCGGCCATGGAATCACCGCTTCTGCGCAGCATATCGAGGCGGGCACTGCCGGTCACGATAATTTTTAGATTTTTGGGTTTTGTATCATAAACGCCTTTCAGATAGTTCTTCCAGCCTTCCATCTTGTGCAGTTCATCGAGAATGAGGAATTGGGTATCGAGTAACCATCCGGCATTTTTGATGATGTCACGATCTTCGAAGTAATCGTAATTCAGATAAACGGATTTCTGAAATCCTTTTGCGATTTCCTGTGCCAAATACGTTTTGCCCACTTGCCGCGGACCGGTTAAAAAAACCATTTTTTGGGCAAGATCTTGGGTGATGAATTGTTGTTGAGCGCGCAGCATAAGACTATTCTGCAAAACTTTGCAAAAAAGTCAAGACATTTTTGCAAAACACTGCAAAAAAGTCATTTTTTAGGCCGCAAGGAAACGAAGCTGAGGGTTTTAAATTTTGGAAATGATTAAATTCAATAATATTTTTAAGGAATTCTGTCAAATGGTTGACCACGAAGCCGAAGACGGACTGATGATCCCCATTTTTCCCCCTTTTTGGGGGATGAAGTCGCCCGTCGGAAGGGGTAAAGTGTATGCGAAACGTGTCAGTGTTCAGGAAATAATAGTTAATAAACAACGGTTAATAATTAATAATTAACAATTGATTATTGATTATTAGATAAGTGTTCAGGTGTCAGGCCCAGGGGGAATTGCAAAGTGAAATAGAAACAGAAGCAGTAAAAATTCCCTACCCGTAACCTTTATACATGGGATCTATCGTGAACATCTTGGCACATAATAATAAAATGGCCATCGCAAGCGTTATCGGCATCGCAATGATTTGGGCATTTACGTTGTTTCCTTCCGAATCATTTGCACAGATCGACAACGGCAAACCGGCCAAACTTTTAGTGGGAACGATTGCCGCACCGCCATTTGCAATGAAGAGAGCAGACGGTACGTGGGAGGGCCTCAGCATTGACCTCTGGCAGGCGGTTGCTTCAGTGTTGGGTGTCCAATACGAAATCCGAAAGTGCGACACCTTCGGGCAGCTTCTGGACGCGGTTGAAAAAGGAAAACTTGATGTGGTCATAGCGCTCGCGGCTACGGAGAAACGTGAAACCTTGCTCGACTTGAGCCAATCCTACTACCGGTCGGGATTGGCCATTGCGGTTTCAGGAGACAGTGCCGGGCGCGGCTGGCCTGGCTTTGCCAAGCGTATGGATATCGCAAGAATTTTTACGGTAATCGGTCTTTTGATCCTGCTGTGGCTGATAGCCGGTGCGACCGTGTTGTTATTCGAGGGCCGCCGAAATCGCGAGATGTTCGGTGGCGGACCCATCAAAGGACTCGGCCATGCTGTGTGGTGGGCTGCGGTAACGATGACCACCGTGGGCTACGGCGATAAGGCACCCAAGACGCTTGGCGGGCGGATTGTCGCCATTGTCTGGATGTTCGCCTCGATCGTTTTTATCTCTAGCTTCACGGCATCGATATCTGCGTCTCTAACCGCGGAAAAGCTGCTCGGAAAAGTTCGTGGTCTGCATGATTTGCCCCATGTTCGCGTCGGCTCTGTGACCCAATCGGAAGCCTTGAAATGGTTGGCCGAACACGGGATTGCCCCGGTGTCCTTTCTGACTGAGCAGGAGGGCCTGCAGGCGATCGTTGATAATAAAATCGATGCGTTCGTTTACGATGAGCTCGTATTGAAGCACATCGTTAAAACTGACTTCCCCGGTCGCGTACATGTGCTGGCCGGCACTTTCGATCACTATTACGTGAGCATGGGAATGCCGGTTGGCAGCCCGCTCCGCGAACCGATTAACAGGGCCTTGCTTAAAATTATGGAAAAGGACGAATGGAACAGATTGACGGAGAGCTATATCGGTTCCGGGCATTGAATTCGATGGCCGGAACCGAAACAAATGAAGGACGAAAGGGCAAACGCACAAAAGAAAGGAGAACATCATAAGTGACTTGGTAGTAATTGGCTTTGACGACGAACACAAGGCGTTTGAATTGCGCGCAGAACTGGTAAAACTTCAGAAAGAGTACCTCATCGAAATGGAAGATGTGGTCGTGGTGACCAAAGACGACAAGGGCAAGGTCAAGCTTCACCAGGCCGTCAATCTCACCGCTGCAGGGGCTGTGGGGGGAACCTTCTGGGGGATGCTTATAGGCATGATTTTTCTCAATCCGCTTGTGTGAGCTGCGGTTGGGGCCGGGGCGCTGTCCGGTAAGCTGCGTGATATCGGTATCAGCAATAATTTCATGAAGGGCTCGGTGAGACCTTTAAAAATGATACATCAGCTCTCTTTGTTCTCGTGCGAAAGGTTACCCCGGACAAGGTGCTGGAAGAACTGAAAGGATTCAAGGGTAAGGTTCTCAAGACGTCGCTTACAACGGACAGGGAATGATATTTTTCTTGACATCAAGCCGAATATGGTTAATATTGAATAGCTGTGTGATCAATTTAGGTACTTTATTGATCAGTATAATGCTTGATACCCTAACCCAGGATTGATAGATGGTTGATTTGTTAATTTTTAATCCATGGTGGGAGGTTCCCGAACGAATCGAATCGGATCGCTCTATTGTGGAATATCGCGAATCAAAGCTTCGTTGGCAACCTAAGATTAAAGATGAATTTAAGCTGAATCTGGATGCGGTTTATTCATTAAGAGGCCCCAGGCAGGTTGGTAAAACCACCGTTATCAAAATGATTGTCAAAGAACTGCTTGAAAGTGGCCTACCCCCGCGGTCAATCTTCTACTATGCCTGCGACCTTCTTGCATCAGCTGAGGAATTGTTTCAGGTGATACGGCAATACCAGGATTTTTCCCAACACCACAAGTTTAAAAGAAGATATGTTTTCATAGATGAGATTTCTCTCGTTCATGATTGGCAATATGCGATTAAGCAGGCAATTGACCTGGGATGGGGCCGATCAACCACTTTTATTCTTACAGGATCTTCTGCGGTAGACATCAAAAGGGGGGCGGAAAGACTGCCGGGACGGAGAGGTCGAGTATCTAAAGCCGATAAGGTTTTGTTGCCGCTGGATTTTAGGGAGTTTGTTGACAAATGTTTCGAAGCGCCCATCAATTTTGAGCATGCTTCACTTAACGCACTTTTTGATGAACCAAAATTGATAGAAAAACTGAAATCACAAGCCCTGGTCTATCTGCCTCGGCTGACAGCCTTATTCGAACAATTTCTTACGGTCGGGGGATTTCCATTGGCGGTTGATTGCTTCTTGAGAAAAGGAGAACTTTCCCGTGACATTATAGAAACCTACTTGGCTGTTATTCGTTCGGATTTTGAAAAGGTGAAAAAAAGCCGGATACTTCTCAAACAAGTATTAACCAGAGTTTTATCTGTAGGAGGTACCCCTGTCAGCTGGCAGAGTTTGGCCAAAACAATCGACACTCCCTCGTATAATACAGTGAGGGAATACAGTGAGCTTTTAGCAGATTCGTTTTTGCTGGCAATTCTTTATTTTTTGGAAAGGAATAAAAGAGCGGCCAATCCAAACAAAGGGAAAAAATTCTACTTTATTGATCCTCTGGTGTTAAAGCTTGCCCGGCATGAGGTGAGCCTGAGCACAGGTCAAGAATTTAGTCTTGCTGTGGAGGGCGCTGTAGCAGCCCATCTTCTCAGAAATTTTGAGCATCGCTTATTTGAGGGATTTGGCAGTATGGAAAAGGTATTCTATTGGAGATCGGCAAAAGGCAAGGAGGTCGATTTCGTCGTCCTTAATGGGAAATCGCTTGTTCCGGTGGAGGTAAAATACCAGAGCAGTATTAGCAGATCCGATTACACCACCATGAAGCGTAGCTTTGGTAAGGGAATCTTGGTCACAAAGAATAGCTTTTTGCTGGATGAAAAAATTGTTGGCATTCCGGCGCCGTTATTTTTATTGCTTAATTGATCCACCCTTACACTCCGATCATCACCACCCCTCATTCTCCCCTTTTTGGGGGATTAAGACGGAAAACTCCCCCATTTTTCCCCCTTTTTGGGGGATGAAGTTGCCCGTCGGAAGGGGTAAAGTGTATGCGACACGTGTCAGTGTTCAGGAAATAATAGTTAATAAACAACGGTTAATAATTAATAATTAACAATTGATTATTGATTATTAGATAAGTGTTCAGGTGTCAGGAAGTGGAAGGCTTAAGGTGGAAGTAAAGGGACCTACTCCATGATCAACCGTTGAACGTTACGCCAGGATAACACCTGTCCGTAAGAGCGTTGCTGGGAATCATCGCCGCCATACACAACGTGGCTTCGAATGCGGTGCTTCTTACCCGCGTCTTTTAAGCGATCAGGGAAGCGCTCAAGGTTCTTGAAAAAATCCGCAGTCGTGGTAGCGCCCGACTTGATCTCGACAGCATCCAGATTTCCGCCCTGCTCGATGAGCAGGTCGATTTCAAGCCCCCGGGCCTCTCGATAATGAAACAAACTGGGTTGCACGCCGCTATGCACGCTGGCCTTGTGGATTTCGGAGATGACCCAGCTTTCGAAGATGGCACCACGTAGGGGGTGGAGGCGAAGTTGCTCCGGTTCGCGGATACCCAACAGGTAACACGCCAGGCCGCTATCGAAAAAATGCAGCTTGGGTGCTTTGACGACTTGCTTGCGGATGTTGGTGTGCCATGCCGGCAGTCGATGGATGATGTAGCTGGTTTCCAGAACA
>JAYEFV010000584.1:0-1504 GCA_034658755.1 Thermodesulfobacteriota bacterium
CTGAACACCCGATATGTCCGTAATATCCGCATTTACCGTAACCGGATCACTTGAAAGGGGCTTTGCTGCCGACAGGTAAGGTTCTTTAATCACAGGCCTGTCATACACAAATAGGGTAACCCCGTTAACAATGTCAGATGAATTGCCTGTCTTATCAAAGGCATAAAAATCAACGGAATGTAATCCTTCGCCCGCTTTGGATGACTCCCACGAATTTCCAAACACCCCGTCCCCGTTCTTATTATCTGAGTGTTCGCCATCATCATACAGTTGAACATTTACCAGCGTATTACCGTCCGGAAGCCGAATTCTAGCCGTCACTTTTGAAGTGTCAACACCTGAATCTCCATCATAAACAATGACAGAAAATTTGAATTTTGTCCCTTTTAAGCCGATGCCTGCATCAACATAGGGCTGTATTAGTACCGGCGGTATGGAATCGCCTATCCGCGTAACGGACATCGTATAAGACGCTTTGTTTTTTATCCGGTTCCGGGCCTGTATTAAAATTTGGTTTTGGCCCTCGTCCAGGGAAACCGTTCGGGTAAAAAAACCCTGGGACGAAAGGGACAATGAGGCCGGCACCCCACCATTGACGGAAACAGTAGCCGACCGGATACCGTGAGGGTCTGAAATCTTTCCGGCGATTTTTACGGAATCGGATATATAGGAACTACCGCTTTGAGGAGTAGAAATCTGAATTTTCGGGCCATTGAAATTGAAATCGTCAAACACGTATATTTGTCCGCCGGCCGCCAGCATAGAGCCGTCAGGCCTCCAACGAACATGGTGCACCGGATCTTTATTATAATATTCGATTCCATAGGTATCCGTATTGCATACAATCAGACCATTATCATGACCCACAGCCAACCGGGAAGAATCACTGTTGTAATCCAGGGAATTGACGCTACCCAGCCCGGGAAGATCAAAACCGCTTTTGCTCCAGCTTGAAGTGTCAAAGGTATAAATTATACCTGCATCGGCCATGCCGGATCCTACTGAAAGATATTTCCCATCGTGGCTCCATGCGAGGCACTTAAGTTTTCCCGCAGAAATGGATTCTACCTTCACCGTTCTTATGGGAGTATTATTTTCCGTATCCCATATCCTCAATTCTCCATACTTATCTACCGCGGCGAATTGAGACTCGTTAACCGGGTTAAACTTAAGTTCCTTGATTTCAGCACTATGACTGTAAGTCATCTTAAGTTTGCCCGACGTCGACCATTTTTGTATAACGTTGTGGTCCCGGATTGTATAAATGTGGTTATCCTGCCAGCCCAAAGATTTATCCGCTGATTTTGCCTCACTATCCAAAGGAATATCCCATACCATATCCACGCTTCCTCCGGGAACTGCTAAGATAGCAAGTTTATCTTTGCCTTTGAAAAGGCTGGTTACCAGTTTTTCGCCGTCAGAGGAAAAGCAAAACGAATGATATCTGCCTGAACGTCTTTTTTTCGACCAAACCTTTGCCCAATCCGATATGCGGTATATGGAC
>JAYEFV010000585.1:0-6491 GCA_034658755.1 Thermodesulfobacteriota bacterium
AGAGTATGAAAAGCAAGGGCTTCACATCCTTGTCTGCGGCACCTGCCTGACCCATTTTGACCTTCTCGACCAAAAACAGGTGGGCGAGACCACGAATATGCTCGATATCGTCACCGCCATGCAACTCGCGGACAAGGTAATCAACATTTAGTACCTGAACGAAAACCCCGTTCAGGCACGATTGTTGATTGGCGATTGATGATTGTTGATTTAAAAACCAAAACAAATTCATAGAGTTAGTGGAAATTCCAAATAACAAATCCCAAAAAACAAACAAATCACAATGACCGAAATTCAAAATTCGAAACCTTATGATCTTGAAGAAAGCAAACGAATTGAAAAAGACATTTTCATCAATACTGGAACAATCGAAATAGTTTAGGTCATTGGTATTTGGAATTTGTGATTTGTTTGGAATTTGATGCTTGAGATTTGTGATTTATTTGTAATTTGGTACTTGGAATTTGTGATTTTAAAAAATCCGTGAATTGTTACAAATACGTTGTCGTATTTAAGAATACATGTGCTAAATTAGGGGGATTATACCGATGACAGATCCAAAAGCAAAACATCTTCGCCTTACGGAAACCGTTGCAGGATCAGGATGAGCTTCAAAATTACCTCCGGGGGACCTGGACAGAGCGCTTTGCGGACTTGAATTTCCCACAGATTCCAACGTGATCGTGGGGTTGGAAAAACCGGATGATGCCGGCGTCTACAAGGTGTCGGATGATCTTGCCATTATTCAAACCGTAGATTTCTTTACCCCCATCGTCGATGATCCATACTGGTTCGGACAAATTGCAGCGGCAAACGCGTTAAGTGATGTCTATGCCATGGGTGGAGTGCCCAAAACCGCCATGAACCTGGTGGCTTTTCCGCTCAAAGAAATGGACATGTCCGTGCTCCGACAGATCATCCAAGGCGGACTGGACAAGATCAAGGAAGCCGGCGTGGTTCTGGTGGGTGGACATAGTGTGGAAGACAAAGAACTCAAATATGGCTTATCCGTTACGGGATTTATCCACCCCGATCGAGTCCTTACCAAAAAGAATTTAAAGGCGGGGAATCACCTGATACTGACTAAACCGCTGGGCACCGGCATTATCAACACGGCAATAAAGGGCGGACTCGCTTCAAAAGAAATTACAGACACGGTCACCCGTTTAATGGCCACACTCAACCGGGACGCAGCAGAAATCATGGAGCATTACCCCGTCCATGCGTGCACCGATATTACCGGGTTCGGGTTACTGGGTCACATTTCTGAGATGATTGTTGACTCCGGGACAGGAATTCGTATTCAGGCGGACAGAGTTCCGATTCTGCCCCAAACCCTGAATTACGCCGGCATGGGCCTGATTCCGGCAGGCGCATATAAAAACAGAGAGTTTTATGAACGCCGTGTGGACTTTGCGCCCCGGGTGGATGCTTTGCTCCAGGATATCCTTTTTGACCCTCAAACATCCGGAGGCCTGCTCATATGTGTTGAGGGTGACAGGGCTGACGATCTGATGCAGGCATTGAAACAAAAGGGTATTCGTGATGCCGCTATTGTCGGACAAGTTGAGCCTGAACCAAAAGAGCGAATTATCGTCGAGTGAACGGCAACTAAATCGTTTGACAAATAATTATCTTTGCGAGATTATACAACCTCATTAAATGCCAAGGTTATTTACACCAGGGCTTCATGAACACAAATCCTTTTCCTATGTGAGAAAAATATGCTAAATTTACGGTGTATAAGTTATATGTTGTTTCTTTTGTCTGCTATGGTTCTGGTGGCCATCCCTGTTTATGGCAGCGCTCAAACCGACGGCATAAGCATGGATAAGATCACCCGGGATTTCAGCTCTATTTCAGGTTATTTGGTGGAGCAGGCCGGAGAAGAGTACATCATTGACCTGGACGCATCTAACGGGATCGCACCCGGGGATGTCTTCAGCATCTCCTCCAAGGATAAAGAGATTATTCACCCGGTAACCGGAAAGGTTATCGGGTACCTTGGGAAAGTAAAGACATTACTTACCGTAACCCGGACCGAATCCGGTTATTCCTTTGCCCGGCTCCTTTCCGACTCCAAGAAACCTGAAAGGGGCGAAGTCATCCGCCGTTATGACAAGGTCCCTGCCCTGTTCTGGGATTACACGGGCCGGGGTCGGGATATGTTCACCCGCTTGCAGTCCGCCATTCACCACTTGGAATGGGTGGATTACGACCCATCCCAAGCGGTTCGGCCTGCAATACCGTCTTCACCGGCAAAGGACCTCGCCAACTCCCTGATTTTTATCCTGCAAAAAGATCGTCTGGAGGTCCGCGGCCCTGATTTCGGAATTCTTCATGCTTATGGAACCGAACCGGCTCCCGCAAAACCAGCTCCCGCAAAATCAGCACCCGCCGAGCAGCCCGCCGAAACCCGTCCGGTCTCGGCCCTGAAAATGCCGGAACTCGCTCCTGAGCCGGAATTAATGCAACATTCCGGGCAGACGGTCCGGTATGAAGAGTCCTTTCCGGAGCTTCAAACCCTGGCCACCTTTTCAAGACCTACAATAATGGCTGATTTCGTTCCCACAGAAAACGGAAAGCTTTTGGCGGTCACGGACGGGGTGCAGGTAGCCCTGTACCGGGCCACAGACAAACTCGAACGGCTGAAAAAGCTTAAGCTCGATCATCCCGGGCAGATCCTGTCCCTGGGATGGTGGCAGCCTGATGCAGAGGGACCCCTGTACCTGGCGGTAAACACATATTACGATGACAGAGTCTGGGGATATATTTTTGCGCTAAAAGAAAACCGTTTCACCGTTTTTCAGGAAAGAATTCCCCGTATTTTGGGCACGTTTGACAAGGACACGGACGGTAAACCCGAAACCCTGCTGGCCCAGGAGTTCGACGGTGACGAGATCTTCGGCAGCCGCAAGTGGCAAGGACGTATTGCGGGAAATCAACTCACCTGGTCAGATCCTTTTCTGGACTTTCCCAGATTTTTCAACGTGATCGGAAGCTGCCTCGGCGACCTGACCGGAAACGGACATCCTGAAACCGCTTTTATTCACAATGGGAAACTTTTCATCTATTCGGGGCAACAGCCCCTGTTCAAGTCCTCTATCTCTGTGGGGGGAAGCGAATCAGTGCTCGTTTATGACCTGGCCACCGCCTCTCGACAGACTACGATGGCCAACAGCGTGGTCTTTGAAATCCGTCCACAGGTCCGGGATGTTGACGGGGACGGCCGGAATGAACTGATAGTAGTGTCCATGAACAGGGGCTTTTTGGGCAAGGTTTCGCCGGGAATTGGGGTCGGCGGTCAGAGCGGGCTGTCGGTGTTCAAGCACAAACAGAACCGCTTTGTCAACGGCACACTTGGTGATCAGGTTCAGGGCCATATCCAGGGGCTGGACATCGATTCTGAGCGTGTCATGATGGTGGTGTCCAAATCGAGTGCCATCTTCAAACACGGAGGAAAAAGCTCGCTGCTCTTTTTTAATCTCCAGCAATAAGGCGGTACTTAAACAGGAATGATTATGGAATAACTCGATTTTTTACAATATCTTTATTTACAAGAGCACAATATATGGTAATTTGTTTTAGTAATATACAATATATTCTAATTCAACAAAATTATATAGAAATTATATATAATTTTACTTGACTTAATAAAATTCAAGGTTAAAGATACCCGTAAAAAAGTACAAAATCCTGTTTAAATTTGCAAATAATGATTGATATTTTAACACAAGGCTGTTACAGGAGATAATAATTTGCTGTCTTAACCCTTTGAAGACAGTATTTTCTAACTTTTTATCAGCGTATCCAAGACCCATGTTTCCATTGCATTGGGTTCTGTTCCGCTGGAAAGGAGGTGAATTTAAGGTAAAAGCAAAACCGAAAATTATTAGGTAAACGGTTTTAAATCAAAATTTAAAGTCATTTAGGTTACAAAATGTTTTGTGTGTGAACAAAAGGAGGAAAACGATGATGAACAATAAAAAGATGATTGTTGCACTGGCGGCTGTGGCCCTGCTTGTGGTGGCTTTCGCTGCTCCGGCTGCCGCGGTACAGCTCAAGTTCAACGGGGACATGAACCACCGTTTCATTCTGGGAACCAACCACAATGATTTTATTGTAGGCGCTACTGATAATACAGGCTCCCTGGACGACGGCGCCGTGTACGATAACAAGGCCGAGATCAAGTACAGGTACTGGTTCGAAGCCGTAAGCGACGACAGCCGATACAAGGGCGTGTTTGCCACTGAGATCGGGGGTCTGAGTTTTGGTCAAACTAATGGCGGTTATAGAGATATGCGTTATTCCGGCGATTCGGTAGCCATGGAAGTTCGCTGGGGCTATTTTGACTTTCAGCTCCCCTTTTTCGAGCAGAAGTCCCGGGTGCGCATGGGTCTGCAACCCGTATGTGTGAACTACTGGCTGTGGAAGGAAACCGTAGGCGCCGTCAAGTGGTTTGGCGAGGCCGGCAGTTTCGACTATCAGTTAGGATGGATGCGCGGTTATGAGGTAGACTACACGAGCAAAAAACACGATGACTTTGAGGGCGACCAGGATGCCTTCTATGGCCGGCTGGACTTCAAACCTAACGCCGGTTTGGATGTTGGCATCTTGGCCCTGTATCAGATGAACGGCATTGATAAAGCCGATTTAGCAAATCCACTCGATTACCAAGTAACTCCCCAAAAATACGGGATCAAACAGTTTCCCAAGAAGGTTGAACAGAATTTTTTCACTTTAGGTACCGACGGCCACTGGGACATAGATCAGTTTTTTGTAAAATGGGATCTTATGTACCAAGGCGGAAGTATAGACCAAGTTCTCTATACAGATCTTGATGACAATACGAATCCGGCGGGGCTGCAAAATTGCGATGTCAAGGCTTACTTTCTCCACGCCGATGCTGGCATGAAATTGGGTAAGAGCACCCTGACTTATACCTTCTGGTACGCCTCGGGAGACGACGATCCATTTGATGACGATCTCGAAGCGTTCCTTGCCACAGATGTCGACATCTTTGACGGAATCATCCTCTTCGAAGGCGGCTGGGCAGATGACGATTACTTCACCGAACGGCCATACATGCTGGACAGAGGGCTTATCATGAACAAACTGGCACTGGACTACCAGTACTCGGAAAGAACCAAGCTGGGTGTAGCCGGGATGTACATGATGACGGCTGAGGATCTCGAGTACACTACCCCCACGGGTAAGAGAGTGAGCGAAGACACAATTGGTTTTGAAATTGACGCCTATGTCAAGTTCAAGCTGTTCAAAAACGTTGAACTGGCGGTTAACGCCGGTTATCTGTTTGCTGACGATGCTATGGACTATTTTGAAGTCGATAAAATTCAAGACGGAAGCTCTGATGAGGACATTTTTCGATCAGACATGAGAATCCGCTACAAGTTCTAACACTGCGTTTTCAAGCACGGGATACAGGCAAAGGGATCGGATTCAGGTCCGTTGCCAAAAATGCTTGATCACGAAGTTCACTCTAACGGGATGGAGTTTGAAACTCCATCCCGTTTTTTTTGTCTGCTCTCGTCCTGGAAGGTTTTGGTTATTGAATATTGGAATTTGAGACCTGCCCGCTCGTGCCTTGCAATGGCAGGCGGGTTTAGTTGTAGGCTCTATGAGCCGGAAGCCGGCCTGTCAGCCCTACGGGCTGGCCTCCGGCTTGCCCTTTGGGTGAAAATTCAGGAAGTTACTCGGTTCGGGGTTTCATAATCAAACACGGGCTCGGTTCTTCCTTGTCTTTCCTGATGAGATACCATAGGTATCCAAGAGCACGTACCGGCAAAAACACTACCGGCATGAATATTTCTCCATACAGTTTTGCAGCCTCCCGAAATGGGAGCTTTCGTACTTTAGGGTCGGCAATTGGACCCTTGATCGTCACAGCCGAGGTCATACCCCGCAACCCTTTCTTGGGTTTGGGCTGGAGAACCATCTTCATGGTCTCTGTATGGAGGTCGATGTGTGCACCACCCCTGGTATACATATCGGGGGTATCGATGTAGATTATTTCACTCTTTCCAATACCCTCTTCAAAAATAAAACGAAGTGCCATACAATTTAGATCCATGTATTCTTCCCGTGAACGTATTGCACTCAAGAAGTCTACAGCGTCTGCACCCATGAACTCGACAACCCGCTTAATCTTTCCTTTTTCAATCGCTATGCCAATCTCTCCCCCAAGAGCTGTAGCAATTTCTCGAGGAGAATTGCCGGCGCTTTGCAGGTCAACAACCAGATTGAGCCGGCCTTTAAGATAAGGGGGTTTGTGAATATGGCTAAGCAGTGCCCCAATGTCAACATCCTCTGCGGTCACTTTCAAGGCCATCTGAGGCTTTGAGCCGACCGCATCAATGGTGAAGTCAATGGAAGCGAAGCCGCTTTTGTAGGCAACCTTTGCAGGGGCAACCTGAAGCTTCCCGTCCCTTAGTGACATATCAAAGTCGAGCTTATTCAGAACGAAGCCTTCT
>JAYEFV010000586.1:0-22022 GCA_034658755.1 Thermodesulfobacteriota bacterium
TGTGGGATCTATTGCCATGCTCGCTATGTTTACTTCATGCAACATAACTTTTTTCTCCTCTTGAACCCAAAGACATGGGCACTATGCTAGCGCCTGAACGAAAACTGTTTTTTCCGCCAATATCTGCGTCAGGCTCAAATTTTAATCCTCGAAATACTACCTGTATTACTGTGGTTAAAATTTTCGTCTTCCTTGATCTTAACGAAAAATCCTAGTTTTCGTTCGGGCGCTATGCTAACCGGTTCTCCCCAGAGTGAGTGGGAATGTGCTTTCAAAATTTTGACAGTAACCATCCGGCCGGTAAGGATTTCATCACCGGAAATCGCGTCATCCCCCCGGGAAAAATTTACGATTTTGTTTGTTGATGTCCGTCCTGTCCACTGAACATCATGATTCGTGCTGTTTTTATCAATACGGATCTGCTTCTTGCTTAACCCTTCTACAAGGATCGATTGCATCGATCCTACCAGCGCTTTATTTTTTTGGGTTGTAAAATGTGCCTGAAGGTTTAGCACCTGCTGTAATCTTTCTTTTTTTTCCTTTTCTGAAATTTTATCTGGGAATCGGGCAGCCGCTGCATTTGGACGGTCTGAATATTTAAATGCAAACAGACCGTCAAACTCCACTTTATTAATCAATTCCAGGGTTTTTTCAAAATCGGCTTTTGTCTCTCCTGGGAATCCTACAATAATATCAGATGTAATCGCAATATCAAAACAAGTATTACGCAGTTTGTCTATTTTTTCAAGGTATATTTTGCGGCTGTATTTCCGATTCATTCTTTTTAGAACCCGGTTTGAACCTGATTGTATGGGCAAATGTATATGACGGCATATCTTATCAAGGTCTTTAAAAACAAGCATGAGATCTGTGGAAAGATCCTTGGGATGTGACGTGGTAAACCTGATTCTTAAAAGACCGTCAATTTTATTAACAAGCACCAGCAGTTCGGGAAATGTACAGAGCCCTTCCTTTTTTCCGTAGCTGTTTACATTCTGGCCCAGCAGGGTAACTTCCCGAACCCCGGATTCGATCAGATAGCGAATTTCATTAATAATTTTGTCAGGATTCCTGCTGGTTTCTCTGCCTCGAACGTAGGGAACCACGCAGTAGGTGCAATAATTATCGCATCCTTGCATAATGGTTACAAAGCTGGCAACTTTCCCTTTTTGGCAATTATCTTTTATAAAATCAAGCTCTTCTATTTTTTCCGACATTGCAACGTCCACAATGCGGCATTTTTTCGACGCTATGATTTTTATAATACCGGGCAAACGGACAATAGCATGTGTTCCGAAAACAAGATCGAGATGCGGCACACGCTCTAGGATTTTTGGTCCCTCCTGCTGTGCCACGCATCCGCCCACTGCGATAATAAGATCGGGGTTTTTTCTTTTCAGGCTTGACAGTCGCCCTAAAAAACTGAAAACCTTTTGTTCGGCTTTTTCCCTGATGGCACAGGTATTAACAATGATCAGATCCGCCTTTTCCGGAAATGGAGTCATTTTATATCCTAACGCCTTTAATCCCTTGGCAATCTGTTCGGAATCGTAAACATTCATCTGACAGCCGATGGTATTGATATGTAACTGTTTTGTTTTCATTAAATATTTTTCAGCCCGCCTGTTCAATCAGTAAGTCCTTTTTAAGATCCTGCAAAATCATTTCAACATCATCCTCACATCCCGGAGCAATGCAAAGCAGCACCACACCCTGCTCCGGATCCACGGTTGTTATGGTCACAATGCCGTCGTATGCCTCAAAAATAAATTTGAGAAAAGCAATTTCTCTGCGATCAACACGAAAATATTTTTTTATGGTGTTCAATCTTCAATTTTTGGAAAGCCGAATAAAAAATTTATATAATACCACCATATCAATTAACGTTTCAATAAAAAACTAGGGACGAAACAGGGTAAACGCATTTGAATCCCAATACAGGGAAAACGCTCCACGACGGCGTGCATATCTTTCCAACCGACTGAAACTTGTGCTTAAGCACCTGTAAGCCCGAGCCGCGCCAGAGTTATTAAGAACAATTCGTCGCTACGCTGCACCGAAATCAGATGCGTTTGCCCTGAGGGACGAAAAGTTAATGGAATAAGTTGTTGCTCAAATCTTAAATTTAGGATAATGTAATAGTTCAGGCCTTTGAAACAAATCGATTTCAAAGGAGCTTCAGGTATAATTAAATTTTTGGCTGGAAGCTGTCTGAGTGGATTAGGGATCGTTATGAAAGAACCATAGGCGATTTAACTTTATGGATGAAACCCCCTGTTAAAACAGAGACCTTTATTAATAGCCCGGGCGGGTTCTTTTATTACTATCCCTTATTCACGAGTTCTTTCAGCAAAAATTTAATTATACCTGAAGCGGTAATGTTTTCAAAAGGCTAAAGTGTTACAGGATAATTAGTTTTTTAATGAAAAAAGAGTGGCAAATTTTACGTCCTGATCCTCGTGCTGTCGAAAAACTTGCCGGTATTTTAAAATGCCATCCCGCCATTGCTGCAATTCTGGTCAACCGAAATATTGCCTCTTCGGAGAACGCCTCGAACTTCCTTAGCGCCTCATTGAATCATTTAAGCCCGCCGTTCACTCTAAAAGATATGGATGTCGCGGTTCACCGCATATTGAAGGCCATCAATCGTAATGAAAAAATTCTCATTTTTGGCGATTATGATGTTGATGGAATTACCGCAACCACAATCCTTTTGGAGTTTTTCCGATCAGTGGGTGCTGATGTATCATACTATATTCCCCACAGGATAACAGAAGGCTATGGCCTGCAAAGCAGCCACATTATGAATTACGCATTGGCAAAAAGGATAAACCTAATTGTCACCGTAGACTGCGGATCAGGGAGTCACGATGCCGTGGCAGCGGCAAATGCGGCCGGCATCGATGTAATCATCACCGACCATCACATGATGCCGGATACCATACCCCCGGCGGTTGCTGTCATAAATCCCATGCGTCACGACTGTCCGTCCGGTTTTGATGATCTCGCCGGTGTTGGTGTGGCTTTTTATCTTCTGATTTGTCTCAGAAAACAACTGCGTGACGAAAATTTCTGGAAGAATCGACCGGAGCCTAATCTAAAAAGCATATGCGACCTCGTAGCACTTGGGACCCTGGCAGACATGGTTCCCCTTGCCAATGACAATCGCATACTTGCAAAGACAGGGCTCGATATTATCGGTTCAAGTCCACGTCCCGGCATCAAAGCGTTAATGGGGGTCTGCGGAATTAATAAACGTGCCGTGAATAGTGATGATGTGGTCTTCGGTCTGGCACCCAGATTAAATTCGGCAGGCAGGGTAGACCACGCTTCTCTGGCCGTTGAACTATTAACAACCAAAAGCATGAATCATGCCGGACAAATTGCAAATTCACTCAACCATATGAACCGGAAACGGCGCAGCATGGAAAATGAGATACTGGCTCAAATCGAAGATCATTTAAAGGTAAATCCATCACCGCTCCGAAAAAACACTCTGGTCTTAGCACACCCGGACTGGCATTTAGGGATTCTTGGGATTGTTGCTTCCAGAGTTATGAAAAAATATTTTTGCCCCGTGGTGATTATCACCACAGCAGACGGGGTCGGAAGAGGGTCGGCCAGAAGTATCCCCGGAGTGAATCTTTATGACGGGCTTTGTGCTTGTGCCGGTGACCTTGAAAGTTTTGGCGGTCATTCAATGGCAGCAGGTCTGAAAATTAAGACCGAAAAAATAGACCGGTTTGAATCAAACTTTGAAAACTTTGTGGGCGATATAACAAAACCCAATGATTTTATTCCAAAAGTTTACATCGATTATGAGCTCGCTTTTGACGATATTTCAGAGGATTTCATCGACGAGATAGAATCCTTAAATCCGTTTGGCACCGGCAATCATGAGCCGATTTTTATGGCCAGAAACATAACGGTTGTATCTTGGAAAACTGTGGGTAAAAATCACAGGCGCATGCTATTAAAACAGTCCGGAGGAAAAATCGACAAAACTTTTCACGCCATTCATTTCAACATAAATACAGACATCCCTGTAAAGAAAGGCTTTGATCGTATCGCGTTCCGGCTGCGCTGGAACCGCTGGAACGGCAGGGAAACCGCCCAAATAGTTATTGAAGAAACTGAAACACGTTAGGTGCTTTTTAAAAATATAAGCGCTTCAGGCATAATTCAGGTTTTGGACTAAACATTTTTCTTGCAATGGTCAGTCTCTGGCATTATTATTGTGCGCGAACAAAAAGCACATATAAACAAATTGATGCGTTCGTAAAAAGCCGTTTTTTGACTTTTTACGAGACTATCAAAGTAAAGGTAATTAAAGGTGACATCTTATGGCTAAAATATTTCGGCCAAGCAGTCGCGAAGCACAGATCCTGTCAAAAATCGAATCTTCAAAAGAGTATGCCCGCAGAAAAACAATAGGGGGTATAAAAGACTGTATCGAACCTCTCTCCAATGCCATTGCCATGAAGCTTATTGAAAACAACCTGGTGGAAACGACAAATAAAAATGTGATCGAGGAACAGATCTTAAAGTGTCTCGAAAAACTAAGTCATGCGGACGACTTTGAGATTGACTATCAGAATGCACAATTCAGGCATATTGTAACACAACCAAATGTTGTCAGCCTTTATGTCACCGCTTTTGTAATAGAGACCCTTATTAACCATAAAGTGGTAGTGGACATATTCGGTTCTGACGAAGAAATATATCTTTGCATTAACCGGCAAGTAGCAAAATTTCTCTCCTAAAAAATGCGCCCTTCTTTCCTTCCCAGGTTAGTGAACGGACCTTTTGACGACCCCGGATTATTCATTCCGTTTCTTCTTGAAAAACGTGCCATAATTTTCGATCTGGGAGACATCTATTCGCTTTCGACCAGAGATATTCTCAAGATCAGCCATGTTTTTATCAGCCATACGCATATGGATCATTTCATAGGGTTTGACAGGCTGCTGCGTCTTTTCCTTGGCCGCGAACAGCAGCTTTACTTGTATGGTCCCCAAGGTTTTTTAAAAAACGTTGAAGGGAAGCTTGCCGGATACTCATGGAACCTTGTTAAACATTACAGTAATCTATTTGCATTGAACGTTACCGAGGTGCATCCCGATCATATGATTACCAGAAATTACATATGCCAAAACCGATTCATCCCGGCTTCAGAGGATATCAAGCAGCCTTTTAACGGTCTTTTGCATAAGGAACCGGCCCTGTCTGTTTCCGCTGAAATTCTTGATCACAGCATCCCATGTCTCGGGTTTACCATTGAAGAACGATTTCACATAAATATAATGAAAGAACGTGTTGCCGGTCTCGGGCTTGAGACCGGCCCGTGGCTGAATGAATTTAAACAGGCTCTGTACAATAATATAGACCTTGATTCGGAATTTAAGGTTAGATACGGCGGCCAAGCTTCATGTAAAAAGAGATTCATCCTGGGCAATCTCGCAAAGCGGATTGCTCTTATCACTCCAGGCCAGAAGGTTTCATATATCGTCGATGCTGCGTATAGCAAATCAAATGAAGCCAAGATTATTGAACTTGCCAAGAAGGCCGACCACCTGTTTATTGAAGCGGCTTTTCTTGAAAAGGACAGGGATATTGCCGAAAAAAAATGCCATCTCACCGCCTGGCAGGCCGGCAGCATTGCAGGTAAGGCCGGGGTAAAACAGGTTACGCCGTTCCATTTCTCACCCAGGTACAAAGGTTTGGGGGACCTTTTGGAAAAAGAAGCCATGGATGGATATAATAGTCATACCACTCAATCCTGAAACTTAATGTGAACTGAAAGAAATCTGATTTGACAATGTCATAATCAGGATTTGCATGACCTGACAACCACCAATTATGAATTTGCTATAAGTAAGTTTGCATGAGGCTTATTACAAATGATAGGATTTGTTCATTGGGTTCAAGGAACTGTATTCCAGTTCGAAACATTCCGAAATCGGCAGAATTGCAATAAACGACCTTACCTTTAACACGAATGAAATCATCCTCGATGTTGATGGCCATAAGTAGTTTATCCTCCCATTCGAAAGAGTTGTGAGTTTCTATGAGAATTCCCCCTTTACTTATATTTATAGCCCTTCCCGTCCCCTCCTTTATTGGGTTGCCGCTATCATCTTTATAAACATAAGATAAAAGGTTGTGTGTTTCAACTCTCGGATGTTTTCTTCTCTCTGTTACGCTCAAGTTTCTACTCCTTCCGATTACAGGGATGTCCTACTCAATAAAAATACAGCATTATTGCAATTTTTGACTTGGCGTCTGCATCAAAAAAACAGAGCGCAAAATCAAGATTGGGTTTTGCGCTCTGTTTACGTTTTAATATTATATGAGCTTCAGGCGACATCCTTGTTATAGCAGGTCAGACAGCATTGCAGACAGCGGTTTGATTCATAAAGGGCTTCTTCTTCGCTGATCACAAGGTCTGCTTCAACAAAGGATATAATGCGATCCTCCACCGGAAGTTCCGGCATCTTTGTCCTTGCAGATTTTTCTATTCCTTCAACCGAATCAAAGATCGACACCGGTATATTATTCGTAAATAAGGTTTTATCCGGTGTCTTTACTTCCTCGCCGGCAACGTATAAATGGATCGAACGGGCTGCTCGTCGGCCTGCGCCAATCGCAGAGACAACCAGGTCAGCACCGGTAGCGGCATCTCCGCCGGTAAAAATATAAGGTATGCTGGACTGCAGAGCCACCGGATCTTCAGAGTCAATGGTATTCCAGCGGGTAATATTTAAATCCTCGTCCAGACGTTTGCTTTCATCCTTGAAAAAGACATCCGGACCCTGGCCGATGGCGGTAATCAGCATATCGATTTCCATGACGGTCTCCGAACCTTCAATGGGCACCGGACGGCGTCTGCCGCTTGCATCCGGTTCGCCAAGCTCCATCTTCAGATATTCAAGACCGGTAACATTGCCTTCCTCATCTCCTATCACGCGGGTCGGCGCCGCCAGAAAAGTAAATTTTACGCCTTCATGTTCGGCGGCAACGATTTCAACCTCATTGGCCGGCATTTCTTTGCGGGTCCGGCGGTAAACAATTGCTACCTCATCAGCACCTAGACGAATCAGGGTCCGAACACAGTCGATGGCAGTGTTACCGCCGCCGATCACCACGCACTTGTTGCCGACAAAAGGCTGACGATCTTTGGCACCGTCTTCCTGCTGCCATAAAGCAAAATTTGACAGAAAATTAATCCCCGTATAACAACCGCCAAGATTTTCACCTTCAACCCCCAAAGTATAGTCTTTCCAGGCGCCAATACCCAAAAACACGGCGTCATATCCTGCAGCCATAAGTGATCCGATGTCAAAATCACGGCCCAGCATTACGTTTGGCTTGTGTTCAATCCCTATGTTTAAAATCCCATCGGTTTCCCATGCCAGTACCTCTTTGGGGAGTCGATATTCAGGAATTCCATAGCGAATCATACCCCCTAATTTAGGCATGGCGTCAAAGATGGTAACATCATGGCCCAAACGGCGGAGAAAAAAAGCACAGCTTAATCCGGCCGGTCCGCCACCGATGACAGCCACTTTTTTACCGGTGGAAGGGGCCACGGATACGGGAAGATGACGTCCTGAATTCATTTCATAATCGGCAACAAAACGTTTCAACTGATTGATGGAAACCGCTTCGTCTTCAATGCCCCTACGGCACTTATCTTCACAAGGGTGCGGGCAGACCCTGCCGCAGGATAACAGTAAAGGATTTCGTTCCCTGATCGTGTTTACCGCGCCTTCGTAATCCCCGTTCTTAATTTGGTAAATGTATCTGGGAATGTCAATTTCAGCAGGGCAGGTCTGCTGGCAGGGGGCGATACGATCATCGTACTGATTGAGATGGAGCAACTTTTGGGACATGGTTTTGATTTCCATGATATCCTTTGGGCAGACTTTTTCACATGCACCGCATCCAACGCATTTCATTTCGTCAACAACCGGATATCCATGGGGTCCTATCTTAAGCGCATCAAAAACACAGGCCCTGACACAGTCGCCCAGACCCAGACATCCTACCGGACATTCGTGTTTTCCCCCATATAGAGTGGCAAGGGCCTGACAACTGTTAATACCCATATAATAATATTTATCGGCAGCCCGATCGCCGCCTGTACAGGTGTTGTAAGAAAGCAAGGATTCGGCCGTACCCGGATCCACGCCCATGATGGCGGCAATATTGGCCGCAGCTTCAGCGTCGGCAATGATACAGACACTGGGAGGCGCTTCACCGGCAACCACGGCAACGGCCGCGGCAGAGCATCCGGTATATCCACAACCGCCGCAGTTTGCGGCGGCCATAAATGCTTCTACCTCGGCAATTCGGGGGTCCTCATAGACATAAAAAACTTTTGAGGCAACACTCAGCATGAGTCCGCATGCTGCCCCCAGGCCCAACATAAACAAAAGAGCTGTTAACACAATGACCTCCTTATTTACATATTGATGATTGACTATTTAATATTGAAAATTTATGGAATTCTATTTTTTCTAATAGATGATCCGACAATAAAATCTTCAATCATCAATCCTCACACCATTCCTTTAAAAGCAAAAAATGCAAGCGCAATTATTCCAGCCGTGACCAGTCCGATGGACGTATCCTGGAGCGGTTTTGGGACCCTGGCTAAAGCAATACGTTCACGGACACCTGCAAAAAGAATAAGTGCAACACCGAAACCCACGGCAAACCCAAACGATGCAACAAGTGACTTCATAAAGCCCAACTCTTCATCGATGTTTATTACACAAGCGCCCAGCACAGCACAGTTTGTCGTAATAAGCGGCAAGAAGATACCGAGTCCGGCATACAGGGCGGGAATGCTTTTTTTCAGAAACAACTCAACAAACTGAACAAGGGATGCAATAACCAGGATAAATGCGATGGTTCTGAGATATACCAGATCAAATGGCACCAAAAAAAGATGGTAGATAACCCATGTAATGGCTCCTGCCATAACCAGGACAAAGACCACTGCCATGGCCATACCCACAGCAGTTTCCATTTTCTTTGATGTGCCGAGAAAAGGACAGTTGCCTAAAAACTTGGCCAGCAGAATGTTGTTAACAAAAATGGTGCTGATAATTATAGAAAAATAGCCCAGTTCGCTCATTTATCTTCTCCTCTTTATCACTCAAACATGTTCATGATGCAAAGCATCAGCCCGAGACAGACAAAAGCACCCGGCGCCTGGATCATGAATTCAAACGGCTGAAATGAAGGTCCGAATACCGATGCTCCGTAGAAAGTGCCGGTCCCCAGAACTTCCCGAACACCTCCAAGCGCAGCCAGGGAAAGGGTGAAGCCAATGCCGATACCCAGGCCGTCGGCGATTGAAAATAACAGACCTTTTTTGTATGCAAATGCTTCGGCGCGTCCCAGAACAATACAGTTAACAACAATCAGCGGTATAAACAGGCCCAATTTGAGAAAAAGCGGATAGGCATAGGCCTGCATCACAAGTTCCACCACAATGACAAATGTTGCAATAATGATGATAAAACAGGCTATTCTTACCTTTTGAGGAATGATGTTCCTCAATGCCGAAACCAGAATATTGGAGCATAACAGGACAAATGTCGTGGCAATCCCCATTCCGATTCCGTTTTCCATGGTTGTGGTGACACCCAGCACCGGGCATAGACCCAGCACAAGCCGAAACGGTGCTATTTCTGCCCATAGTCCTTTGGTAAATTCCTGAGTGATAGTCTTAGCCATCTTGATCTCCCTATTTATTAAATTCCTTTATTTTTTCAGCAATCTGGGGTTTTAGCTTTTGATACATATTTCCGCCATCGGTTGCGGCCACGCAAACCGCCCGCGAAGTAATCGTGGCGCCGCTTATGGCATTTACCTGGCCGCCGTCATTAGTGACTTTAATGGGTTTCGTTATGGAAAAGCCTTTAAATTGAGCGGCAAAACCCGGATCATCTTTTGCCATTGCTCCCAGACCGGGGGTTTCACTGTGGGTGGTAACCCCTACGCCGACGATTTTGTCGGTTTCTAAGTTGACACCTACCATCAGGCCTATTTCACCGGCGAATCCTTTTCCGAAACTTTCAAATGCAACCGTATTGGCCTTGCCGGCAAATTTTCCCACGAAGAAACTGGTTTCAACGTCGCCATCTAATATTTTAAACCGGTCGGAAATAGGATCATTGGACGCGCCTTCAAGAATTTGCTTGATGGCAGGTCCTTTTACAAATTCAAGCTGCTGTTTTTCGATCTGAGCGGCCGTTCCATTTCGGAGACCGGCAAGCAAGCCGCCGGAAAAGGCGGCCAAAACGGTAAGGACGACAACCATTGTTATCAATTCACGCATGTTAAACAACCTTTCCAAGCGCTTTGGGCCTGATTTTGTCCACAAGTGGATTTACAACATTCATCAGCAGGATGGCAAATACCACGCCATCAACATAAGCGCCGATATTTCTTATGAGCACCGTCATTATCCCGGCGCCGGCGCCATAAATAAGCATGGGAATAAAGTTGACCGGTGAAGAAGAGTCTTCCGTGGCCAGAAAAAACGCTCCGATCAGTGTATAACCGGTTAAAAGATGAAAAACAGGTCCTGCGTAATGGGCAGAATCAGAAATATTGAAAAACAGAGCGGTGATAACTACACCGGCCAGAAATGATACCGATATCTCCCATCTGATCAACCCTCTGATGATAAGATAGATTCCGCCGATGATAAGGCCCAGTCCAAAGGTTGCTCCGATGCCTCCTGACTGCTGGCCCATTAGAAGATCGGCCATGTTGAAGGCATCAATACCGGATGCACCTAAATGTTTGAAGGCGGAAAGAGGGTAGACCATTGCAAAACCCAAATCATAGTTTACCAGGACTTCATTAAAATCAAAAAAATCTTTCCAGGACATCATCAGTATGGCCAGTCCAATAAGGACCGGGTTAAAAGGATTTCCACCGATCCCGCCGAATATGTGTTTGCCGATAACCACCGCAACAAAGGTACCGGTTATAACAAGCCACCATGGAGATGTTGCCGGCAAAAGCATGCCAAACAGAATGCCGATCAGGGCTGCATTGCCGTCTCCGATGTTGATCGTTCGCTTTGATATTTTATTAAACAGCAGTTCCCAGACAATGGCAGAGGAAATAGAGAGTGAAACGACACCCACCGCAGGCATGCCATAGCTTATAAAACCGAACAGCACCGCAGGCAGCGCAGCAATGATCATATTATAACTCCGGGCGGTTACTGTGCTCCCGTCATGCCAGAAAGGAGCGTGTGAAACGATGAATTTTTTCTGATTAAGCATTTGTTGCCTCCGCTGTACTGATCCGGCCAAGTTCATACTTCGCCAACTTTATATAATGCAAGATCGGCATTCTCGATACACAGACAAAGCTGCAAAGACCGCATTCAACGCAGGAATAAAGATCGTATTCTTCTGCGGCTTCTTCATATTGCCCGGCTTCCAGAAAGCGGACCAGCATGTTAACCGGGATTTTTGCCGGACAGATACGAATACATTCGCCGCAGTTAATGCATGGATAGTCTGAAACCAGTTCCAGGTCTTGACCGTCCTGAACAATAATAGCTCCGGTATCGGGTTGAATCGGGTGATGCTCTGAATAGATAGAAGAACCGGTCATGGGCCCGCCAAGGATAATGCGATCTTTTTCATTTACGGTAACATCGCAGGCGGAAAAAATTTCATGGACCGGTGTTCCTATCCGGGCCGATATCATTACCGAATTCCCGTCTTTTTTGATAAGGTTGAACTTTTTGAAAAGCGGTATGTGACCCTGGTCAAACGCCGTGCCGATGGAGGCCACAGCCTCGGCACTGACAAAACATACGCCCATATCTTCACAGCTTTTTCCGGCAGGCACTACTTTGCCGAGGACGTTTTGCATGATCATGCGCGGAAGTGTCGCAGGATATTCCGTATCCACAACGCTTACCTGGGCTCCGCTTACGCCAGCATTCTGCATCAGATGCTCAGGTGCGGCCATGATAATGTTTTCAATTCCGGTGATTTGTTTTAAAATACCAACTCCCTTTCGGATTGCTTTTTCATCGGATATCAGGGCATGCTGGTTGGCGGTAATTAATAAATCACTATCAACTCCGCAAATAACAATGGTATCTATGGATGGTGATGTGCTGCCATTGGAAAAGAGACTTGCCGGTGGGTTGCCGGGAATAAAAGACAGATAATTTTTGGCAATATCCATGGTGGGTTCCACGGACAGGGCTTTGAATTGTTCATCCATCTCCTCATTTTCAGCAATATCAATCTCAATAGCGGTATAAAAACGGCCAAATTCACCCAAAAAGGGAGCTATGGAAGATATGGATCCGGTAACACTAGAAATGACATAGGCATCACTGCCTTCATAAAGAGAAACCTTCTGACCGGTCTTAACCGTATCATCTTTTTTTAATAACGCAGCGTTTTTTTTGCCAAACGGGTCATAGGTCTCGTTTAATAAAAGCGTAACCTTTTTTGAGGTTGGAATTATTTTGGGCTCCGGCACGGTAACATCCAGAGCTTCATATTCTATCCTGGGTTTTGCCAAACCGATAAAGGATCTTTTTATCATCGTCTAACCTATATTGTTTTTTTCTATAAAGGTGATCGGACAAAAAAAGCCATGGCCGGTAATGATACGGCAAACGGCTTATGAGACATGACACCAACTGCATCTATTTTCTTCCGGGCCGGCTCCACTTTCCTGATGACACTCCTCGCATTGGGAATGTAATGCATCAGTCTTTTTTATGACTTCTGTACCTTCTATCTCATCAGCATCATGACATTCCATACAGGATTCAGGGAATTCCTGACCTTCAGCCGGGGCTTGATGACAGTCACCGCAGGCCCGAAGCGATGAGTCCTCATCCTCGGGATGATGATGACAGTCGCTACATGAAAGGCCATACCCTGCTTCGGAAGTATGTGTTTTATGGTCAAATAAAACCTTTCCTGCAACGCCCTTGTACATTATTCTTATGGGTTGATCCGGGGTCTTGGCAGGAAAGCCTGCATAGCTTATAACACCCACTAAAAATAGAATAATAATGAGGCCGTAAGCCAATTGCAGTTCTTTTTTTGGAGTCATTTCATTAAAATCCTTTCAATGTCTTAAAGTAAAAAATGTGGGCGTAAAAAACCAAAGAAACTGCCTACCATAATGCAAAATAGCTTTCAAGTTCTTTTTTTATAGAAAGTAAAAAAATATGGTATTTAGAAAATGATTTATATTAAGATATTGAGGCGACTATGAAAATGTTTCAGGATCTGGTAGTTTTTCGGATTTGGGTTTTTGATACTGTTTACAGTGAATGAACTTATGGGGAGTGATTTTTACAGAACTGAACCCTTGTGGGGAGCCACGGACACATGGAAAACCGTTAATCGGAATTTAGAGTTCCTTATCCGGCGTCATGGTTTTAAGATGGACAGGGCAATAGCTTTGGCCCGTGATGTACAGTTTCGGCTGGAGTCGATTTTTTCACTTCTGGACGACCTGTGCGCGGTTACATGCCCCTGGTGTCCTGATCAATGCTGCCTGGTGGCCAAGGTCTGGATCGATTTTAAGGATCTGATCTTCCTTCATCTTAATGGTCATCAAATTCCCCCTGCCCAACTCCTGGCAGATTTTAAGGAGACCTGCAGTTACTTAAGTCCCAGAGGCTGCATGTTGCCACGGATTGCCAGACCCTGGGTCTGCACCTGGTATCTGTGCCCCATCCAGAAGGCGAATCTGCGCCAAAAGTCCAAATCTGTTCAGGATAAATTCAGCCGGGCAGTTCAGGCCATAAAGACCGGCAGGAAAGAGATGGAATCTGAATTTATCCGGATTGTTTCATGAAGAAAAAAGCGAATAGTAAAATTTATTCCGTTTTAAAGTGGTCCCAGCCTGAAGGCGTAAAGGATCTGATCTGACCGTTCGAAAGAATCAGTTCCATTTTCCCTGAACCGGTTATTTCGCCAATCTGATACAGTGGGTTCCGGAACCTCTTCAGATAATTCGCCGCGATATGATCCACTCTATCAGGTAATATCGTGCACAACAGGGTATAATCTTCACCACCGGCAAGGGCATATTCAATAGGATCAAAATCAAACCGGGCACAAAACTTTTCCAGATTATTGGAGACGGGTATTTTTTCAGAATACAGACGGATGCCGACGTTGCTCTCTTCGGAGATGTGTCCAATATCGGAACTGAGCCCGTCACTAACATCGATCATTGCATGAACGCCGCCCTGACGTGCAAGAAATCGACCTTCCCGAAGATAGGGTTTGGGTATGATGTGGGTGTCACGCAGCGCCTTCAATTCGTTGGAATCCGCTTTGATATCATTGGTTATCAGGTGCAATCCGGCCCGGCTGTCTCCTAAAAAACCGGTTGAACAAATTATATCGCCCTGTTGAGCGGTATTACGGTACAATATTTCTTTTTCAAATGCAGATCCCAAGACCGAGATATTTATGATTAAATCAGTTTTCGAACGGGTCGTGTCACCCCCCAGAAGATTAAGGTCGAATGCAGCAGCCAGTCTTTTCATTCCGTTATACAGATCTTCTAGAAAATCTAAGGAGCAGTTATCAGGAACGGCAATACTGATGAATGCTTCACGAGCGATTCCACCCATTGCGGCAATATCGCTCAAGTTCACGGATAGCGCTTTATATCCTAAATTAAATCCAGAAGTTGCATTTCTGAAAAAATGAATCCCTTCAACAAGCAAATCCGTCGTGACGAGAATGACTTCGTGGGGTGTGGGAATAAAGGCGGCAGCATCATCACCGATGCCTTTAATAATATTTTGAGGACGAATTAAACAGCCCCGACTGATTCTTTTGATAAAACCAAATTCACCGATATCTCTTAAATTCACTGTAATAGCCTGATCCATTGATTATATATTTCGATAAGCTCTCCACATTAGCAGTCCTTTTCGTTACTGCTGCTCTTAAAAAAAATAGTGTGCCGGTACAGGTATGTCAAGCACAAAACAATGGTAACACGAGCGCAGGCATTTTAACTCTTCATGTATATTTTAATGAAGAATTTATCTTGAAAATTCGATCCGCATAGTGTTTATGCTGACACTAGATTTACATAATATAATGGGGGTAAATTTTAGGCAGTCCAGACTTTTTGCCAGGAGGGGGTCATGAAAGTAGCCCTGACAATCGCGGGTTCGGATTCTTCGGGCGGCGCCGGAATCCAGGCCGATCTAAAAACATTCCAGGCCCATGGCGTTTTCGGCATGAGTGCCATTACGGCGGTTACCGTGCAGAACACCCAAAAAGTGTATGACATTCAGGAAATGGCGCCCCGGATCGTACATGATCAAATTACGTGTCTGTTTGAGGATGTAAAAATCGATGCCGTAAAAATAGGAATGGTGTCTAACGTTAAACTGATCGAGGCCGTTGCAACAGCCCTAAAGGCCGTTAATCCGCCACCTGTGGTGCTCGATCCGGTAATGATTTCCAAAAGCGGATACCGTTTGCTGAATCAAGATGCCCAGAACGCCTTGGTGGATCATCTTTTTCCGTTGGCCGCAATCATCACCCCCAACATTTATGAAGCCGAAGCGCTCATCGGCAAAAAGATAAGAACCATAGATGATATGAAAAGCGCTGCCAGTGATATCTTAAAGCTCAATGTAAAAAAAGTGGTTGTAAAGGGAGGTCACCTAAGAGAAGACCGTGCCACGGACGTCCTCTATGATGGAAAGGAATATAAAGAACTACATGGTCATTGGGTGAAAACCAAAAATACTCATGGCACGGGCTGCACTTTTTCTTCGGCCATTGCGGCGAATATTGCACTCGGCAAAAAGTTCTTCCAAGCCGTATCACTTGCCAAGAAATATATTACCGGCGCCATAGAACATTCTCTATCCATTGGGCAAGGCTATGGCCCAACCCATCATTTTTTTGATTTATATGCCAAATCAGGCATAAGTTAGTGTCCATCCAGAAATAAAGATTCACTTTAAGAATCAATGCCGAACTTTTCTTTTAATTTCCTGTTGACCAGCGGCGGCACGATACTTGTGATGTCACCGCCAAACCGTGCCGCTTCCTTTATTATTGATGAACTGGTAAAAATCCATCGCAAACCGGTCATTAGAAAAACGGTCTGAACCTCTCTTTTCAACCTGCGATTCATCAGCGCAAGCTGAAACTCATATTCAAAATCAGATACAGCACGCATCCCACGAAGTATGGCAATACATTTCCGCCTGGCCGCATAATCCACAAGAAGACCGTCAAAAGTCTCCACTGTAACATCCGGATAATCTTTAAAACTCGATTCAAGCATTTCCACCCGCTCTTCAACGGTAAAAAGAAACTTTTTAACCGGATTATGCAATATAGCTACAATGATCTTATCAAAAATTTCGAGCCCTCTTTCAGCGATATCAATATGACCGTTTGTGACAGGATCGAAAGATCCCGGATATATGGCGACTCTTTCCATTTATTTTAGCCCTTTTTTAGTACCCTAATTGATCGCAAACAAAATGGGAAAATATATTATATGTCTTGATTAAAAAAAATCTTTCTATACCAAATAATTTAAGAATGAAACAAGTGTTTTCCCGTATCTTCTCTGGTCTGCAATCTCAAACATGAAAAGATCCTCCGGGATCGGCTCCAGAGGAGAGTGCTCAACAACAATGCGGGCCCCTTTTTCCAGAGATCTTGTATGCTCAAGGTTAAGCAACGCCGGCTTTACCATGCTCTGATTATAAGGAGGATCTAAAAAGACAAGATCAAAGGCCGTACTTGCAGATTTTAAACAATTTAAATTCTTTTTTATATCCCATTTAATAATATGAGCATGTTTCTCAAAAGAACACGATGTGACGTTACGCTTTATTACAGATAAAGCTCCCGGGTCATTATCTACAAATACTGCCGATTCAGCGCCCCGGCTCAACGCCTCGATACCCAGGGCTCCGGTCCCGGCAAATAGATCAAGAACCATGGCTTTACGAACTCGAAAGGACAGGATGTTAAAAATCGATTCGCGCAATCGATCAGCGGTCGGTCTTATGGCCGAACCTTGAACCGAATGCAGTTTTTTACCTTTCAATCTGCCGCTGATAACCCTCAATCCCATACCTTTCCAAGAATGATTTGGCCACCAACCCGGACAATCCGGCCTACAGCTCGGAGAGAAGCAAAAATATTTGCCACAAAGACACTAAGACACAAAGAATATATTTGTTATTCTTTCTTGGTGCCTTAGTGGCAGAATAGAAAAAGTTTTGCCACAAAAAGCACAAGCTTTACAACTAAGGAACTAACAAAATAGCTTTAAGAAACGTTCAGGCTCTTGAGTTTTTTGTGTAGATAACTTCTCTCAACCCCAATTGCTTCAGCTGTTTTAGTGATATTGTTATTATATTGCAAAAGTTTTCTTTTAATAAATTCTCGTTCAAAAGCTTTTTTCGCGTCCTTCAAAGAGTGGCTTAAAAAAAGCTGTGATTCAACGGTTGTCATCCCGTCCGCAGTATCCGGATTATAAGGTGCAGGTAGATCGAATTCGTCAATAACATCTTTTTCCACCATAATGGCAAGCCGTTCAACAAGATTCTTCAGCTCCCTGACATTTCCCGGCCAGGGATAATTGCATAACATATCAACTGCTTTCTGGATACATTTCTTTTTTTCACTTCGATCTTTTTTCGCGCATTCAGCAAAAAATATTTCAACCAAAAGAGGAATATCTTCAACGCGATCCCTTAAAGACGGAACCTCGATGGGTATCACATTCAATCGGTAGTAAATATCTTCTCTGAAATTACCCTTTTCAATCTCCTTTTCAAGATCTTTATTACTGGATGCAATGACCCTGACATTTACACTCAATGTTCTGCTTCCTCCGACCCGCTGGAACTGCTTTTCTTCCAATACTCGAAGGATCTTTGATTGGGTCTTTAAGCTCATATCACCGATTTCATCCAGGAAAATAGTACCATTGTTGGCCAGTTCAAATTTCCCGATCTTTTTTGTTGTGGCGTCGGTAAGGGCTCCTTTTTCTTGGCCAAACAGCTCGCTTTCGATGAGTTCTTCGGGAATTGCGGCACAATGGACATTAACAAGCGGATAATCTGCACGTGAGCTCAACTGGTGTATGGTGCGAGCAACCAGTTCCTTTCCGGTCCCGTTTTCTCCGGTAATAAGTATCCATGCATCTGTTGGGGCTGCAATAGCGATCTGTTTTTTCAGGGCCACAATAGGAGGGCTGTTTCCGGTTATCGAGTTTTTTTCTAAAGTCTTTTTACGCAGATATTTGTTTTCTTCTTCAAGTCTCCTGAAATTTAAAGCATTATTAATCGCCACAATTATTTTATCAATTGAAAGCGGTTTTTCGATTAAGTCGAATGCTCCCAGTTTTGTGGCTTTCACAGCGGTTTCTATTGTCCCGTGTCCGGATATAATTATGACTTGAATATAAGGATTGTCCTTCTTTATCTCCTTTAATGTTTCAATACCGTCAATACCCGGCATCCAAATATCAAGCAAAACAAGATCCGGGAACTTGGTATCTACAATTTTCAACGCTTCATATCCATTAGCGGCGGTTAAAACCTCAAAGCCTTCATCTGAAAGGAGGCCGCTTAAAGATTGGAGTATGGAAGGTTCATCATCAACAATCAAAATAGAAGGAAACATATGCTTTAACTCCTTAAACTGTGCTTAGGTCTCGTTTCACTTCGTCCCGTAATATTGCGGGAAAAAATTGGAGTAAACGTTACCTTAAGCCGGAAATTCTATAATAAATTTTGCACCCCTTGGACGGTTGTCCTGCACACGTATCATGCCGTTATGATCAGAGACAATTGTGCTTACAATCGTAAGTCCTAAACCCATGCCGGCCTTTTTTGTTGAAAAATAAGGTTCAAAAAGACGCGTCTTGTCTTCATCGGAAATACCCGCTCCATTGTCTGAAACTTCCAGCCGAACGATTTTTAAAATTGGATCATAGGTTAATGTAATCAAAATACTGCCGTCATTCTTTATTGATGCAATGGCGTTTTCCATAAGATTGATCATCGCCTGCTTGATCTGTTGACGATCAAGGTTAAGCAGTGGAATATCGTCTATGATATTAAATTCAAAATTAATAGTCTGATGCCCCTCTTTATAAAGCGCCAGGGTTTCTTCAATGATCGGCGGCAAATCGCAGGGCTTTGGATTTGCTGTGGGAAATTTTGCAAAGGATGAAAATTCGTCCACAAGATTTCTAATAAGTTCTACATGGTCCGTGATTGTCTGTGTACATTCATCAAAAACCGGCTGGTTAATCTGTTCGGAATACTTACGCTTAAGACGCTGGGCTGAAAGCGATATCGGAGTCAACGGATTCTTTACTTCATGTGCAATCCTGCGAGCGACTTCACGCCATGCAGCCATGCGCTGGGCCTTTTCGAGTTCCGTCATATCATCAAACACTAGTACAATACCCATGTGCTGACCGGAGTCGTCTTCAAGAGCAGCTACATGCATCAAAAAACTCAAAGGACTTCCACTTACGGTCAGTTTTAACGGCAACTCCACGAAACGGTTGCGTGATGTTTTAAGATTCTCCATGACCTCTTCGGCAAGATTCAGAAGCTGTTCATCTAAAAGTTTTTTATAACTCTTATTGATAATCTCATCTGACTTGAGGTTCAACATTTTTTCAGCCGACTTGTTGATCGTGGAAATGAACCCTCCCGCGTCAAGTGTAATTACGCCGGCAGAAACATTTTCAAGAACGATTTCCATGTACTGCCGTCTTTTTTCAATCTCAATATTCTGTTCTCGAAGCAGGCGAGCAGAAAGCTCCAGTTGATCCCTGCCGATCCGCAAATCTCTGGTCATTTTATTAAATGAATCAACAAGGCTCCCGATTTCATCGTCAGCCACATGGCCGATACTGAAACTCAAGTCTCCTTCTGCAACTCTATGGGTTCCTTCAGCGAGTTCCATGATCGGTATGGTAATGGTTTTCGCCAGGTAGAAGCCAAACCATACCGCACAAAATACAACCAGCAGCCCTACAATCGATAGGGTGATATAGTAGGTAACCTGAATCGGTCTCTTAAGGAGTTTTATCTGCTGGTATTCTTCAAAACCTCTAGAAATGGACGCCATATTTTCGGAAAGGTCCGGCGGCATCAGTCTGGTTAGCACAACAAACGCCTCTGCATTCCTACGCTTTTCTCCAAAGGGGATAGTTCCAATAGTTCTTATTAGCTCCCCTATGAGTATACTTTCAGAAATCGACCTGACACCTTTTAGCGGCATTTCCTTAAGAAGACTATCGGCAGAAACAACTCCAAACGGCATATCTTCCAATTCTGGAGAAAGGGCGAATGTAAGGCGACTTGCATTGGGGTCATAAAGTTCAACGGCATGAAGATTAAACTCTCGCTGGACAACCTGAATGTAATGGGAAAGGGCTTTTTTCTTTGCGGGGTATAAAAGTTTTTTTGTTTCTATCTGATATGATATTCTTTCCATAAAAAACCGGCTGCTCTCTTCAGCATGCCAATATTGACTTCGGCCCACAAGCAATGAATTTTCAAGAGCCTGTTCTACCGGAACGTTAAACCAGAATTCAATACTGTTTGTAATAAAGTTGATGGAAAAGAAAAAAAGAATAATGGTCGGCAAAAGTGAAAGCGTTATAAATGCTACCACAAGTTTCGTTCGAAGCTTTGCGCCCATTACTTTTCGTTTTCTATCATAAAGTAGCTTTACCAAATTTCTGAAGACAAGGAATATCAACAGGATAAGCAACAGCAAATTGATATTGATCAATATAAACATCAGGATTGTATTGGAAATGGGGATGCCGGCTCCAAAATGTATTATCCGGCTCTCGGCAAAGGTCAATATGGCAACCACGGCAATGATGACAAAAATAATAATGACTTCACGCTTTCTTCTGTTGTGATCTTGTTCCGAAATATAGGATTTCGGCTTTTTGTATCTTTTACTTGCCATGATAATTGGTCAATCTAGTAGATGAAATCTATGGTATACAAGTCGGTTTCAAAGTCCCATAGAGAAACAAAAAAAAGGATATAATGCAGATAAAAAGGAAGGGTTGTTTTGCTAAGTTCAGCCTTAGCTCTTATTTGATAATGCCCACCTTTTTCAAGCTTGCCAAGATCGACAATTTTCAGGCTGTCAATTACGGCCATTAATTTCTGGGCCTCTGCGAATGATTTTACAATCTGCGGTCTACCACCATCCCACGACCGTTTTACAACAAATTCTTCTTTCAGGTTATTGTACTTGATGGTATTATTAGTTTTTATATCGGCTATCTTTTTATCGAGCCATAGATTGCGCACCTTGTAAAGCGTAATGAAGAATGAAAATGTGGCAGGAACACCACTGAATACAGCCTTTTTCATTTTTTCTCTAAAAGCATCTTCAACCTTCAGATAAACAAGAAGGTCATCTCGCGTATTTGTAACAATTATGTTCGTCAACCTGGCATCCTGGGCAAAAGATAGATTCTGGACAAAAAATATGATGCCAAGGAGCCAGAAACCTGTTTTTCGATTTATAAATGATTTCATAACTATACTGTACAGAGCGTTAAATTACGGTTTTTGATTAAAATGAAAAACAATCTCTTCGCACAGGCGCTCGAGTCTTAATGCAATAGATTAAGAAACGGAATTTTAGCAAATAACTACAAAGGGCAATTTCTGCATGGAAACTAATTAATAGCGGATACCATGTTAAATGGCAAGTGATTTTGGCTGATAGGAGGGCAACTCATTTTCAGTGTTGATCGTGCAGGTCTCCCATGATTCTTTTCGAGAGAAAAATTCCTTAAGAAAGGCGTGGTTGAATTCATGGCCGGATTTATTGACTACCACATGGCCTAAAATAGGCATGCCGAGAAGTGAAAAATCTCCGATGCAGTCGAGGATTTTATGTCTTACAAATTCGTCCCTATAGCGCAGGCCGTCCTTATTGATC
>JAYEFV010000587.1:0-6469 GCA_034658755.1 Thermodesulfobacteriota bacterium
GACGGTTTCGTAAAAAGTTCAAATTCAAGGCGTGCAAATTTTGTAATCATGAGGCGTACTTTTCGTACGTTGAATGATTACGAAATGCAGCACAACGCAGAAGTTGGACTTTTTACGAAACCGTCAAATTTAATTTTAATTGTTAAGGACCTTTACATATGCCATTTAAAAACACTCGAGAATTTATTAAGAAACTCGAATCTGAAAATGAACTCAAAAAGATTTCCGCGGAAGTGGATTCTGTATTGGAAGTAACTGAAATAGCAGACAGGATGAGCAAAAACCACGGTCCGGCGCTTCTTTTTGAGAAGATAAAAGGATCAACATTTCCACTTCTTATCAATGCCTTTGGAAGCTTTCGACGTATGAAAATGGCGCTGGGGTGCGATTCTTTCGACGATATTGGCCGACGCATAGAAGCATTAATTAAAATCAGGCCTCCCGGCAGTTTTATCCAAAAAATAAAGATGCTCCTTGACTTGAAAGAGCTGGCCGGTATCTCACCCAAAAAAGTAAAACATGGCCTGTGCCAGGAGCGGATCTACGGTCCGGAAGGGCCATTGCTCGATATGCTCCCCATTCTCACCTGCTGGCCCCAAGACGGCGGTCCTTTTATTACGCTTCCTGTTGTCATTACAAAAGATCCTGATACCGGAATTCAGAATATGGGCATGTATCGCATGCACAAATACGACAATGCCACAACCGGTATGCATTGGCAGTACAATAAAGACGGCTGTCGCCATTTTGACAAATACAAATCCCGGGGAAAGCGCATGGAGGTGGCTGTCGCCCTCGGCGGATCCCCTTTAGTAACCTATGCATCAACAGCGCCCCTTCCTCCTGATATGGATGAACTTTTGCTTGCGGGTTTTATTGGTTCACGTTCCATTCAAATAACCCGGGCAAAGACAATTGATATCTTTGTGCCGGCTGAATCCGATTTTATCATTGAAGGATATGTAGATCCTGATGAAGAACGGACTGAAGGTCCTTTTGGCGATCATACCGGGTTCTATTCTCCCGCAGACCTTTATCCGGTATTCCATGTTACCTGCATTACCTGCAGAAATGATGCTGTTTATCCTGCAACAATCGTGGGAAAGCCGCCCATGGAAGACTGTTATATGGCAAAGGCCACCGAAAAGATTTTTCTGCCTTTATTAAAAATGCTCGTTCCGGAAATTGTTGACATGGAACTTCCCATGGAAGGTGTGTTTCACAACTGCGCCCTGGTTTCAATTGACAAGAAGTTCCCCGGACAGGCTAAAAAAGTGATTAACGCACTCTGGGGACTGGGTCAGATGGCTTCAACCAAGTATATTGTGGTATTTGATAAAGATATGGATCTTCGTGATTCAAGAACCGTAGTCTGGAAACTCCTTAATAATGTGGATCCAAAAAGAGATCTGCTTTTATCGGAAGGTCCTGTGGATGCGCTGGACCATTCAGCTCCGTATCCTAATTTTGGCGGAAAAATGGGGATAGATGCTACAAGAAAAACCCGTGAAGAAGGAATGGGACGGGATTGGCCCGAAGAGATCAGAATGTCTGAAGAAATAATCGAAAAAGTCGGCCGCCGGTGGAAAGAATATGGATTTTAAGAAATTCTCGAAACTTATTATGATCGAGCAAACCCTTTTTGCGTTGCCTTTTGCACTAATAGGTGTGCTTTTTGCTGGAGGTGGTACGGTTATGACCTGGTTCTGGGTAATTGTTGCCCTGGCTTCAGCCAGAACCGCCGGCATGTCATTTAACAGAGTGATCGATGCTGAGATCGATGCAAAAAATCCGCGTACCAGCGACCGGCCGGTTCCGAAAGGAGAAGTTCAGCCCGGGGTGGTATGGATAACGGCCTGTGTTTCCTCGTTTTTCCTCATCGGTGCTTCATTCATGCTGAACAGACTCTGCTTTTATCTGTCTTTTCCGGCAGTGTTAATGCTGTTTACATACTCTTATCTTAAACGTTTCAGCGCCTCGTCCCATTTCTATCTCGGTTTGGTTGAAGCGGCCGCTCCCATTGGAGGATATATTGCGGTTACCGGTGAATTTACTCGCGTCCCCTTTGTTCTGGGGTTTATAATAATGACATGGATTGCAGGGCTTGACATCGTTTATGCTATTCAGGACATGGAATTTGATGTTAAAGAAAATCTTCATTCCATGCCGGTTCGTTTTGGAAAGAAAGGGGCGCTTGTCATCTCCACAGTATGCTATTTGGTCTCAATCAGCGCCATGATATATGCGGGATTCTTAACACATAAAACCGTGCCATATTGGACAGCGGTTGTACTTGTGGGAATAATATTTTTTTACCAGCAGAGACTGGCAAGGAGTAAAAATATAACTTTGGCCATAAGGAATTTCTTTAAAGCCAATATATACATATCCCCCATACTCTTTTTCGGGACCCTCACGGATGTTTTTATAGGGAAATTTTTATGATAGTTGTTGCAATTGCAGGAGCAAGCGGCCCGATAATGGGGGTTCGTCTGATTGAAGAACTCCTTAATTCAGAGGAAAAAGTTGCTGCAATCGTTTCACAGCCGGCCCGTCAAATTATTGAATACGAAATCTTACGAGAAAAGATCTCCTTCTCATCCTTGAAAGAACTGCTTGCAAAGCGCGGTCTTTCCGGAAATTATGATCTTTTGAGCGAGTTCAAAAACAATGATTTTTTTGCTCCGGTTGCAAGCGGTTCTACAAAGTTCGAAGCAATAGTTGTTATTCCCTGTTCAATGAAAACACTTTCCGCCATTGTCCACGGATATGCAAATTCACTGATTACCAGAACCTGTGATGTGGCGTTAAAGGAAAAGCGCAGGTGCATAATTGTGCCCAGGGAAACGCCACTCAGTGTTGTCCACACCGAAAATATACACAGGGCCGCTCTGGCCGGTATTGAAATCGTTCCGCCGGTTCCGGGGTTCTACACCCGGCCCAAATCGGTTGATGATGTGGTTAACTTTGTTGTCGGGAAGGTGTTGAATCTTTTGGGCCGAGAGCACAATCTGTTTGAAAGCTGGGGTGAAAGGGAAATATAACATGACAGTTCCGGATAATATACAGAATAAAAAACTTCGCAGCATCGCCGAAAAGGTCTGCAACAACATCCCGGTAGGCAAAGAAGATGCTCTCTACATGCTTACAACCAATGACATCCTGGATCTCGGTGCTATTGCTCATTATATCAGGACAAAATTGCATGGAGATATTGCGTACTACGGGGTTAATATGAATCTTAACTACACGAACATATGTGAGTTGCGATGTCCCTTATGTGCGTTTTCATGTGATGAAAATGATGAAAAGGCGTTTCTGCTTTCTCCTGATGAAATTGAGCAAAGGATACACAGTGCTGCTTGCTCAGGGATTGATGAAGTTCATATTGTGGGAGGTCTTCACCCCAATCTTACCATCGACTATTTCGAGCAGATGTTACGGCTGATTAAAAAGATAAAACCGGATATGCATATCGTTGCATTTACTGCGGTTGAATACGATTATTTTGCGAAAAAAAACAAAATTCCCATTGAAGAAGTTTTTAAGCGGCTTATGGATGCAGGAGTAGAGGCCCTCCCCGGTGGCGGGGCTGAAATCTTTTCTCCTCGTGTTCGTGATATCATAGCGCCAAAGAAAATATCGGGATCCAAATGGCTTTCCGTCATGCGCACAGCCCACAAAATGGGTCTTAAAACAAATGCAACCATGCTTTATAATCATATCGAAAGTTCCGAAGATATTGTTGATCACCTTTCGCAAATCCGTGATCTTCAGGATGAGACCGGCGGTTTTAAAACCTTTGTACCGTTACAGTTCCATAGTGAGAATACAAAACTGGAAGTTACGCACACGACCACAGGCTATGATGACATCCGGATCTATGCGACCAGTAGAATTTTTCTCCACAATGTGCCCCATTTAAAAGCATTGTGGATGTACCTGGGTGATAAAATGGCCCAGACACTTCTCAGGTTCGGAGTTGATGATATTGGCGCAACTTATAATAATGAAAAAGTTGTTCATGCTGCCGGTGCTCGAACACCTGATTTTGGATCAGAGACTTTTTTAAAAAGACTGATCCATAAAGCCCAACTCATACCTGAACGGACAACCGCAAGCTACCGCACGTTATGGGCAGGCCCGGAAAAGGAGTTTGTATGAGGCTTGGCTATATCGACTATCTCAACTGCTATCCTTTTTATTTTCGAATGTTTGAGAAAAAACCTGTCCCAAAGATCAGCATCTATCCGGGTTATCCCTGTATGCTCAACAAAATGATGGCCCACCGGCAACTCGACATGAGCCCCATTTCCTCGGCAACCTGTGCGGAAATTGCCGATAATGTGCTCGTCCTTCCGCAATTCTGCTTGAGTTCGGTAGGGTATGTGGGATCGGTCATTCTGATAAGCAAAATACCCATTGAAGATCTGAACCGCAAGAAAGTGGGCATTACCAGTGCGTCACATACTTCTGCGGTGCTTTTGAAAGTCCTGCTGGAAAAGTATTATCATTTAAAACCGTCGTACATACAGACCGACCCGAGGCCGGTGCTTAATGATATGGATGCCGCTCTTGTTATCGGCAACGATGCAATGGCAATAACCTCCGAGCCGGTCTCTTATATTTATGACCTGGGCGACCTGTGGCTTCGAAAAACCGGCTTCCCCGTGGTATTTGCCGTGTTTGCGGTCAGACAAAGCGTTGTTGAAAAATATAAACTCCAAATAAAATCTGTTGTTTCTTCATATCACAGCTCATTGTGCTGTCTAGAAGAAGAAAAAGAAAATGTCGTTTCACTGGCAAAAGCAAAGTATCCGGATATTATTTATGACATAAACGGTTATTTTGATCTTTTGCAATTTAAATTTGATGATAATTTAAAAAAAGCCTTAATGTTTTATTATGCGGTTGCCGGAGAAATGGGGCTGCTTAAAAAGGTAACAAGATTAAACTATCTGGATGTTGAATAGCAAAGGAAAACGTGATCGAAAACAACAAACTTTACCATAAGATATACCAGGGGGACAGAATACTTCCTGAAGAAGCTCCGGATCTTTTTTCCTGGGACATCATTGACCTGGGAAAAGCCGGAGATATGAGAAGAAGAGTGGCATACCCCAAAGAAGAAGTCGGGTTCATCATCGATCGGATTGTCAATTTCACCAATATTTGTGAGGCGGCATGTGCTTTCTGCGCATTTCATGCCCGGGCCAATCTTATTCAATCTTATGAACTGACAATGGACGATATTTTCCGGAAAGTTGAAGAACTTATTGCTGTCGGAGGAACCCAGATTATGCTTCAGGGCGGACTTCACCCGGACTACAATCTGAGCAAATATATTGATATGGTAAAAACGATTAAAAACCGTTTTCCGAAAATTTACCTTCACTCCTTTTCTCCTGCGGAAATTGTACACATTTCACGTAAAAGCTCTTTGCCCATAGATGATGTTGTGAAGGCGTTAAAAGAGGCAGGCCTCGATTCCGTGCCCGGCGCGTCAGACCTTCTGGTTGACAGAATACGCGCAAAGGTAAGTCCAAAAAAAATCACGGTGGATGAATGGCGGGAAGTAATATACTCTCTTTTCCGAAATAAAATGAAGTCTTCAGCAACCATGACTTACGGAATGGGAGAGACCCGTGAAGAGAAGATAGAACATCTTAAAATAATACGTGATGTTCAGGATGACACAGGGATTTTACAGGCCTTCATCCCCTGGTCATTTTCGCCCGCAAGGACACGAATGGAAAATATCCTTCCGGCAACAGGTATCGATTATCTTAAGATGGTTGCAATTGCCAGGATATTCCTCGACAATATCACCTATATTCAAGCCGGATGGCTTACCGAAGGTCTGAAGCTTGCACAGATTGCACTGACAATGGGGGCAAATGACATGGGCGGGGTGCTCATGGAAGAGGTTGTGGTAAAAGCAACAGGAATAAAAACCAGTACCAACCATAAGGAACTTATTGATTTAATTAAAAACGCCGGCAAGATTCCTGTTCAAAGGGATTCTCGCTATCATGTGATAAGAGAGTAAAGAATAATAAATATATCCTTTATGTCTTAGTGTCTTTGTGGCAAATATTTTTGGTTCCGGCTCGTACGGATTAGGTATTGCAATAATTATCATCTGCCGTAAGGAACTTTCATGACCATGCTCGATCTTGCATTTTCAACCTGTCCTAACGACACATTTATATTTCATGCCATGCTTCACCACTGCATTGATACGGTCAATTTAGGTTTTATTCCACATATGCATGATGTGGAGACACTGAATAAAAAAGCTTTTTTTAAAACATTTCATATTTCAAAGCTCTCATTTTATGCCTATCTTAAGCTAAAACAATACTATAAAATACTTGATTCAGGTTCTGCACTCGGATATGGTTGCGGACCTCTTCTTGTGGGAAGATCTTCTGATTTTTCATTGCCTGAAGCAAAAGTCGCCGTACCG
>JAYEFV010000588.1:0-21961 GCA_034658755.1 Thermodesulfobacteriota bacterium
TACGTCGTATCCGCCATTCACTTGTAGCAGCGTTGACAGCCGATGCGTCCGGCGTGATTTTTGCGGTCCTGGCCTGTTCGTTTTTTCTCGGATAGAAACGGCTCTGCTTTTGTGTTCCAAAATTTTAATTTTCCGTTATGGCTCTGAAGTTCTTTTCTCAAAGTTATACCTAAGTTGAGCGATTGTCGAGTTTGCCGGAGATGCAAGGCATGAGACATGCAGCCGTAGTCTGCTACTGCAAATGTCTCATAACGATGCAGATTCGGTAAACTCGGCAAGCCCGACTTGTTGGGTCGTAGCTGAAAGCGAAGCCCAAAGGGTTTCAAATTGTGACATTTTTTTGCTTAAATGTATCTACCCAGCAGATGAGACCCATTAGCAAATTTAGCAATGTATATTTGTTTATAGTTATTAATTTTTTAAGAACCCTGTCACTATTTGAAACGCTCAGTTTATACGTTACTTTCCTCCAGTAATCGTTGAATATTCAATCCGCAAATGATTTCCTTTTGTTCCTGAGGGATCTGAAGATGCATAATTTTTAGCAGCTCTCGCTTTGGATCTCCAAAGGGAAAGTCAGAACCAAAAATTATTCTCTCAATACCATACTCATCGATATAATCCGTTATTTCACTAACAGAAGCCAGCGCCGTATCCGCATATACATTGGGCAGTGCCCACAACCCGTGCCTTTTTATGGCTCCGTACCCTCCGTTTAACATGCCCATGTGAGGAATAATTACCGTAACGTCTTTAGCGATCTGTTCTATAAACCCAATGGTGTTATCAAACTCTTCCTCCAACACCACCGGCATATTCCTGCTTCTGATCTCATCAACGGCCTGTCGGCATCGCGGACTGTCATAATGATAAACCGGTTCATCTGAATGCCGGTGCCATTTTATCCCTTTGTGTTGTGATGTGAGCTGGTCAACAGCGAAATCATTCCAGATGAAAAAATAAGGAATAACCGTTAAATCGTTTGTCCCGATATGAAGGAGGTATTCATTGGCGGCTTTCCGCCTGTTTTTCCATTGGGTGGAGTCGGCAAAATTTGGATCATACCGGTCATATATTTCCATAACAGGAGGAAACATCACGGCCTTCTTGATTCCGCTGCCGCTGATAACTGAAAAATAGTCATCATAGGATTGCGGCGGAAACTTGTCCTGAATTCCGCAATGCACATGAGCGTCAATGATCATGGGTATTCATTCCTTTTCCAAAGTATTTATTTCTATCCCATTTATTAAAATGACAACATGATCCTGTCTATCGGTTGTCAGCACAATGTTCGCTTCACTCTTTCCGGCCAGTTCGGGGTATGTGCTCCTTAAATTGCTAAAGTTAGAATTCTCAAGCACCGTTTTTAAAACATCTATTATCTTTTCAAGTTGTTCCTGGTTGCTACCCGATTTAAAATATTCTGACAGGCTCCGGTTATAAAGCCGTTTTAACTCGGTTTCAACGCAGTGCTTCCTCAGGTTAAGTTCAAGTTTCATGGGTTATATTTAAACTTATCAAATTCCGGAGTCAATATAATAAAAATCGTAGGCGTTAACGGTTACTAAAAATCTTACTTGGGATAAATTCCTGTCAAATACATATTCACCAATTCATCCCGATATGGATCAGGGTTGATTTTCCGCATCTCGGAGGGCCCGTGAACAGAATGTTTTTTATTTTCATCTTGAATCTTTAGATCCCTATCGGTTATCTTAAAACCAGGTCCACCAAACGCTTCATGAAGTGTCTTTGTCAACAATAAAGGAAAAACAAAGACCGGGATATGAAAAAATTAGAAAAACAATTTTACATGATATCCTCTGATTCATCAGCAAAAAGAATCGAACAATTACGCTCGATGAAAAAGAAGTCTTTGGCTATAGTACTTGGCGGATATTTGTTCAACCTGGCATTTTTCCTTATTTTAAATCATATATACTTCGGAAAACCTTTTGAGTTTATTTTTATTTTGAACTCTGTTGCAAATTTATTTGGTATAACTTTAATATATTCACTAATCATTGCCATAATGTTATCCATTGTAAAAATATATAGAAAACATTGGCCATCCTTTGTAACTCCGGCGATTATAATAACGTTATTGACCTTCTTAACAATTTCACTTGCACATTATAAAAGATATTATGAAAATAATAAAATGAAAACTGAAGTAGCTTCCTTAAGAAACCAGGCATTTTCTTTGCTTCACAAAGATATGGCCGATCATATGAAGGCATTGGAACTTTTGAACAGAGCAATAAAACTAAACCCAAACGATGCTATAAATTATAACAACCGTGGGGTTGCCTTGTATAAGTTAGGCCGGTATCAGCAAGCCATAAAGGATTTTAACCAGGCCATCCATCTTGACCCGAATGATTTATATGCCTATAACAACCGAGGGAATACCTACTATGAGTTCGGAAAGAAAAACCGTGCGTGCGATGATTGGCGAAAGGCTTGTGATTTAGGAAATTGTGATAGATTAAATTGGGCTAAGAAAAAAGGCTTTTGTAAGTAGTGTCCATCCATAGTTGAGGTTGCTTTTTTGACTTTTTACGAAATCATAACCACCGGGAAATTTTAATGGAACCTATCTATATTGCGGCCTTAATCAGTTTTATCGTTGGCCTTTTGGGCTATATTATCATTCGCTTTTGGATATTACCGATCGGTAGGTATTTAAAAATTAAGGGTCGGCTCGCATCCGATATCGAGGCATTCCTGGATATGTTGCAAGCCAACCGGCCGCAGAATAATGAAGGCGCCCACATACAAGATCGAGGGGTATCCGTGCGCCGTCACTGTTCGGACCTGATTTCCATCTACCAAAACGAGCTGCCCTATTGGTACCGGCTCCACCTTGAAAGTAAAAAAGAACAGCCCTTAGAGGCCTCCAAGTTTTCAATGCGCCTTGCCAATACACGCAAACAGGAACATGCGTTGCGACAAGTAAATGAAATTAAACGTCTTTTACGCATCAAACGCTCCGGCTTAAGGAGATAAAATAGCAGGGGCCGCCGAATAGACCCCGCGCCCCATAAGCGCTAAGTTGTTTTGCAAACATTCACAGGTTACATTTATGTCGTACAGGGTTGTTTTGAAAGATGAACGTCCAGCCTTGAATGACTATTTCTTTTTCCAATATCAAAAACTAAAAAACTGAAGAGCCCCTAGGTCCTACGTTCACCGGGGAAATCCCATAATTCCGATAAAGTGTGGGGTAATTTTTCCGAACATTAACAAGTTGGAGTATACAAAAAAAGAATTCGATAAAGTGAGTTCTATGCTGAATATATCGGTAATTCAAAAAAGTGGCTAATGGCTCCTCAAAAGGAATCTTTTTTATGGTCTGTGTTAAAAATCAAAGCGAATTTGATGATATTTGTGAAGTTATGGCTGAATTTTTACGTAGTTTTTAGTCCAATAAAGAATCACAAATGATTAAATATATATAAAAATAATTGAAGGTTATGGAAACATACTCACTTATCGCACTCGTCTTTGTCGTCCTAATTCTTATTTCAGCATTGTTGGCTTTCCGACGACACAATCGAAAACAACACAAAGAAAAACTCGATCGTGCAATCGAAGAAGGCAATTTATATCAGATCGAGTTAGTCCGGGTGCAAAATCCCAGTTCGCAGGACAAGAAATCCTATGATTTGATCGAAGCTGAACGCAAGAAAGTTTGGACAAGTCTTTCACTCAAAACGTCGCTTGCACCCAAGGAAATTTGGCGGATGTCCTTAGTGCTCATCAAAGAGATCGCCGCCATATATCATCCTGAAGCCGAAAATCCTCAATTTCAAGCGTCTATTGATGATCTTCTCGAGCTTAATGAGCGAATTGTTAAACGGTTGCAGGAATATATAGAGAAACCCCCGTTGAATACCATTAAAGATTTAAACATCCAGGACGTTCTGAATTACAAAACACGCTATGAAAATTTATCTCAATCTGCGGGAGTTAAATTTGCCCAAAAACACAAACATTTGTATTCCATTGGGAAACATGCCTGGACGATGCGCAACTTTTTGAACCCCTGGTATTGGGGTCGAAAAGTTGTATTTACAGCCGGGAAAGAAGGACTTTATCGGCGTCTCTTAAGTGTGGTTCTCAAGGTCGTAGGTGAAGAAGCTGTATTAGTCTATAGTGAACGTTATACCAGAAATGAAGCGGTTGTCTTTGAAAAAAATATTGCGCTTGAGATGATTAATATGGCTTTTGTTGAAGATGTCGTATCCAGTGAAGAGTACGAAGTTGTTCTAAATTTTATTCTCAACAATACCAAATTTGATGACTGGATTAAAGTCACCTTATTAAAAACCTTACAGCGCAAACGCCCAGTGAAAACTGCATTTTCTCTTGATGCGTACAATGATAAAGAGAAAAAACGCTTGCTGGCAGAAGTTGAACGAGTTGCTAAAGCTGATAAACTGGAAACTTTGAAAAAACGTGAAGCCCTTAAAGCTCTGGAAGATTCACTAAAACCGAACTCAAGGCATCGGGAAAAATAAGATTTTTCACAATGAAATATCAATATGAAAAACATATAGCTTTTGAATAGGGAGGCACTTATGAGTATTTGGAATCAGATTTTAAAATGGCTTTCCAAAAATTTCTGGCCATGTGTCAATGTGGTCAGACCTTGATCCTTGATTAAGGTTGTTACTGGATGATGAAATATTTGAATTTCATGCACCCATAAAAATGACAGATAATCCCTGTTGATATCGCCCCTTCTTGCCCTGATGCGCAACCAGATCCGGGCTGCCGAACGCATCGGTATTCGGCCGCCAGTATCAACTCAACAAACTCCGATGAATGGGAGGACGTTCAGAAACAAATTCTAAACGACGCGGTGGATATCCTGCTGATCTCGCCGGAACGGCTGGCAAATGACGCTTTTCGGGAGGATATACTGATTCCTGTGGCAGGGCGCTTGGGACTTTTCGTAGTGGACGAGGCGTACTGCATTTCCGATTGTGAAGTAGGGACATAATAATATAAGTTGATAAAGAAGATCTTGATTTTGTGAAAGCAAAGGATATTGCAAAAGAGAAGGCAAAGGAATTAGCTGAAGATCCGATGCTGCTCTCATGGTATAGTGGTAAAACTGGAGAATATTTCCCGAAGTATGAGTGTGGTACCTGGGATAAGCCTGTATGGATTATATTTGCAGAATCAAGAGGTGCTGATATTCTAATCAATATTAATGATGGTGAATACATATTTCTTTATCTTTCTCTGCTATAAACAGATTAAGAAGAACTTGTTAGCTTCAAAGAGTTTTTAATGGCAAAGTCGATACAGGTTGATGCTATTGCACAGCTACTTATAGTAAAGGGCATTTTTAGAATAAGGAAAATTAAATAGAAAACAACGGGGTCAGATCTTCACGGGCTATGTGGAAATCCTTATTTCAGATGTTCTTCCGTGTACAAAGAGAGCTCGATCATCCGCTCAAGGAGTTCGTCTGTGGGCAGCCCTTTGCGCGCGCCTCCGGCCCCGACCGATTGGTCCATGAGTGAATCAGTGATGGTTATCAAGGCCTCATCCCTGCATTCCGTATCCCCCTGACGCACGACCACCCTCAATGTGGTCAGGCACGGCTCTGAAAGCGCAATAAAAACCACTAATTCATCATCGCTGCCCTGGAGATGACCCTCTCCATCCGTTATTTCCCAGCGATATACCAGATTCTCCAAAACGGTCCGCCGTGAGCGATCCCGGCACACCGCACGATATTTCTTGCGATTGTCAACCGGGACCACGCTCGACTTGGGCGAAATCAGCACACTGAACAACGGTCCGGCAAATTCAAAGAACTCCATCTGCCTTCTTTCATTGCCGTTAAGTTCCGGGGCAGCTTCGTGCGCCTCACCTTCCCGGTCATCCTCCTCACGGTCGGCCCCAATCATCGATCCCGCAGAAAAAAGAGACGCCTTCTTTTTTTTGCCTTTTCCGCCATGAATATCGAACCAGTCATATTCTTCCTGCGGAAGACGCAGAAACGCCTCCCTGAGAGCGCGTTGCACTTTGCGCAGGATCTGACGACTGGAACGTTCCTCTTCTGCCTTGCGTTGCTCTTCGATCACCTGCTGCAGACGCTTTTCAACCGGCTCCATGGCGCGGCAAAAAGCGTCAAACCGTTCATCACGAATGATTCCCTGACGAGTCCCCGGTGTAAGGTTCAGGAACGAAGCGTCAAGAATGCCCTGAAGGTACCCCGCGGTCCACGGCTCTTTCTGAAAATAATCGAGTTCGACAATGGACGGCAAAACCCGCGTACCGCGTCGATACAATCCCACCTGGTTGGTGGAACCGGGATCGCAGAGGTACAGTTCCAGGTAGATATCACCCGGCGCGGTCTCGGCAGGTCTCAGGTCATGAAGCAGACGTCCGGTAAACTGTCGCGGAACCACAAGATGCTCTGTCCGGCTCGTCCGATCCACAACCTCTATTTTTACCCCCGACTCCTTGATCCGATCCCTGAGTTCGGACGCGAGGTAGCGCTGGATCTTTTCACCGGTCAAGAGCCGCAGCCCCGGCAACAGGGGATAGACCATCAGGTTTGTTCCCTTGAAGGGGATCAATACACGTTTCTTGAGAACCGAGAATTCCGGTGCGTTCTTGGCCATGGTCATCTCGTATGTGCTTCCATCGGCCCCGCAACAGGTAATACTGAGGTTCTGGCCGACAGTCCAGAAACTGAGGAGACCGATGCCGAATTCGCCCTGAATTCCCTCTGCACCCTTGGCCTTTAACCGTCGCTTGACGGAATCACAAATGTGCGTTGCCACGTGCCGAAAATCGGGCAACCCTTTTCCATCTCTGGGTATCCCTTCACCATTGTCGCTGACCTTGAGATAGAATTCGCCCTTCTTCTTTCCTCTCGTGATAACGATGTGCCTGGCCCGTGCATCAATGCTGTTTTCCACAAACTCGGCCACTGCTTTCAGCGGATTGGCTTGGGAACTGGCTATGATGCTGATCGCATTCCAGTGATCCGCTATGCGCAACTTTCCGGCACTTGTGCCTTTTTTTCTTTTCTTTAGAGTGGATCTGGTCATTACTGATCTCTCGGTTCTTGTGTTTTGTTGTTCCTTTGTTTCAATTTTATAAACTCCATCTGCATAAAAAATGGAATGGACATTAATTTGATCACTTTAATGGGAGAATGTCAAATTAATGCTTTGATCGAGGTAGGCCAATTCCTTATAGCAATGTTCGACAACAATTGATGCAGGTTTTAGATTGCAGAAGAAACGCCTTGTAAGGCGTCTGACAGGCGGTCAATGCAAAATCCTTTTCCTTTCGGGATGTTCTCGACATGATTAACCCGCTTCACCACATTCCCATCATCGGCAACATTTACCGGGCTGTTACCGCGGATGAGATTAAGGCCCCGGCACGCATTCTCGGTGGCGGGATAATCGGCGCTGTTGCATGGGTAGTCAACGCCGTACCTTCAAAAACCAAAACGTCGTCAACCTGACAGTGGATTTTTATCAGAACATCAGTAAAATCGACAGGTTAACCAAGGATGAAAAAAAGGTTGCCACAGCAACCTAATTGATGTATTTTCGGTGCACAATCCTGGCCCCCGTAGCTCAGTGGATAGAGCAATGGATTCCTAATCCATGTGCCGCAAGTTCGATCCTTGCCGGGGGCACCATCTGGTGTTTGAGCTTATATGGGGAGTTCAAGGTGGTAATTCACCAGAAATAGCAGACAGATCGTTTACGTGAGCATTGGCATGGGACTTGTCAATGCCATCGTGGATCGCTTCAGATGTCTTGCTGTCTTTTTGTTCAAGGGTTTTTTCTGTCCATGATGGAAGCTTCGGCATCAGTTCGTCAAGCATGGCTACCCGCTCTTTGGGTTTCAGATCACGATAGAGACCTTTGGCCTTTTTTGAAAGGCCCGGATTCTCTTGAATACGCCCCCAGAATGTTTGCAACGCCGTGGGATCATACTCGGTGCGGGCCAAAATCAAAAGGGCGATGCCTGTCGCTTCCATTTCTAAAGCTTTATCGTATTCACGATCCAAGGGATCCAGGTCAGCCGCTTCCACGTAAATCCATTTCATCCAGCCGGACCCGCTGATAGCCACTGTGCCCTGGCTTGCCATCATGATACCGAGGGACGCGGCCAGGGATGCTGTTTCGAAAAAAATCTCTGACCATATGTTGAACTTCACCGGTTCGGTGTGGCGGGCCAGCACATGGGCAATTTCGCAGGCCAAAATCCCAGCCATTTCGTCCTCGTTCTCCACGGTATCGAGAAAACCTGACCAGACAAAAAACCGGTTGCCGTAGACCGCCCGGACATCAATAATATCGGGGGTATCAAAAAGATGGAGATGCCAGGGGAGGTAATCGACCCCTGCCACCTGGATAAGGCGGTCGAACACAGAGGTCATCCGCTCCAGTCGTCCGAGGTTTTCGTTAAGTTTGTATTTTTTGCTAAGATCTTTATAAAACTTCTGACCGAATTTTTCTTCGGCCACATTGAAGGTGTTTATTTTTGGGATCGTTCCCTTTGGGACGGGTTCCCTTTTTAACGTGCATCCAAAGAGTAAACACCCTATCATGATGGCCAGAAACGCCGTTATCGACAAACGAAAAACTTTATTCATGCCTTTCTCGAAAAACATCGACATCACTTCGATAGCTTATCTATATCTCTAAAACAAACCTTTACATCAGGCTTTTTATTAATATCCATCACCACAATAGCTCGAATGATCCCTTTTTCATCAATAAAAAAAAGAGCTCTTTCTGAGAGGCCATCAGATCTGAGAACGCCGTATTTATCCGCTACGGCACCGTGAGGCCAGAAATCAGACAATACCTCAAACCACAATGGTCCGATGTGTTGGTTCCAGGCATTCAGGGTAGGGATATTGTCTACGGTAATACCTAAAAGTACAGTGTCATTTTTGTCTAACGTGTCTTTTACCATTGTATAACCTGGCCATTGTTCGGAACAAACCGGTGTCCAGGCCGCTGGAACAAATGAGAGTATAACGTTTTTCTTTCCTCTATACTGACTGAGAGTTATTTTTTTTCCTGATACAGATGGAAGTGTGAAATCCGGAGCAAAATCTCCGGATTTAACTTTCAGTTGACTGTCTGTGGGCTTCAATTTTCCAAGGGAATAAATTTTGGTTGTTGATTGTCCGGACTGGGAAAATGCGCTCGTAATTGTTAATAACATGCTTGCTATAAGAGTAAACAGTAACTTCGTATTCAATCTCATTTGTATTGCTCCTTTGGTTGTTATCCTAATGTTAATCCAACAAATCTATTGTATCTTTTTAATGAATTGAGGATATTTCGTATCAATCTCCTGTAACTCAACCTTGGTAGTTTTATTAAGATTTTCTTTAGTAACAGAAGCCTCAATTTGTATTTCTCGTGGTCCTGTTACTTCGACTCCTAATTCAGACAAGAGGGTCTTAAAATTATGGGCATGGATCGCTTCAGAGGCTGCTAAAGCAACAAATAACTTGACAATATTTATATAGTTGTCGGAATTGGCATTTCCGGCATATGCCATGTAGCTATGAAAGGCTTGTATCTCTCCATTGTAGGCGGCTTCGAGAACTGAGATTGTTTTAGGATGATGAAGTAAAAGATTAAGAAATCTCAACTAACGAATATATAGTATTATAAAATAAGACATCTTGTGCAGAAAAGAAAAAAGACGGTTAACTCATAACCATTATCTATTTTCATTTCTGTGGAATTAGATTGTTTTTTTGTAAATCTTTAATCACCACTTTAATCACATCATCAATCATTTGCTTGACTGAGCCTGGATTCAATGTTTCTGATGTCCCGGACCAAATGAGTTTTTCCGTTTTAACATCGTATAGATTCGTTGCCAAGCGGTAAAAGGTATTCGTACTGGTATAGCCTGGACCATGGGCATAACCAAAAGCCCGACCATAGTAGCCGTAATAGCCTCTGCTTCTGCTTCGAGCGGGAGGTGTGTAGAATTCTTTTTCATCCTTTCCGAGCACATGCGTAATGATAACTGCATCATTATTAAATTTATTAACGGCTTTCAATATCTCGTCTTTTTCCAACATCAGATCTGTAGGAATAGAAATGGCATCCCCACTCGATATGGCCTCAACTCCAGCTGCCCTTAGATGTGCAACAAACCTATCTTCAAAAGATCGCCGAACCTTTTCTTTTTCTTTATACGTTACCCCAATTACCAGAATGTTCGATACAGGCTTTCCCTCGCGACTCTCGTCTACTTGTGTATGGGTGAGCTTGGTGCCCGCACAGGCAATAATCAAAACACCAGACAAAATTGTATAAACAAACCATTGATTAGTTCTCTGCCTCATTGATTTCCTCCTATATTTAATTTAAAAACTCGGCAGCTTCTTTTTGTATCAATATATGAATAATCCGGTAGTGTCAAGCCAGCCATTTTGAGATCTAGAATAACCCCGGAATTCGATTTTTGGTCAACATTTGATCAATAAATTGGAAAAAATACCCCCCTATTCCTATGCTTTTCCATCAGTATTCTAAAAAGGAGAAAGGGACTTAACTAATTGAAATAATAAAATCCCTCTTTATCCTTGGGCATCCCTGTATTGCTCGGTTGAAGATTTCCTAATCCATGCCCCACAATAGTTCTTAGATAAGGTGCGCCGACTATCATGAGGATTTTCGGCAATAAATCTCTTCATGAATTCCACGTCATCAGTGGATGCAATTTTGCCTTGATATTTGATATTCTAATCGATATTTTATAAATAGTATTTGAAAATTTGGAATATAAAAGTATACTTAGCTTTTTTTATCCTTTTTCAAAAAAAGTTGAACTATTACCTGAAGGGTATCATTACAAATGAGGAATTTTTTGTTAAACTGAAGCAAGGGCAGATGAAATGCCGGAGTAAGGATAATGATTAAGAAAATCGTATCAGGTGGTCAAATTGGTGCAGACCAGGCCGCATTAGATGTGGCAATAAAACTGGGAGTCCCGCATGGTGGATGGATCCAAAAAGGCCGTAAAACTCAGAGGGGAACATTACCGGAAAAATATCAATTAAAAGAAATGCCCATTGCCGGTTTCAAAGAACGAATTGCGCAAAATGTTATCTCCTCTGATGGAACAGTAATAATCTCACATGGAAATTTAACCGGTGGTGCTGATTATAGCCAAACAATGGCTAAGGCGCATAAACGACCCTGTCTGCATATTGATTTAAATGAAACTTCTGCTGTTATGACAGGTTCTAAAATAAACACTTGGATAATAGAAAATGAAATTGAGGTGTTGAATGTGACGGGTTCAAGAACCAGTGAAGATTCTAAGATATATAAAGAGACAATGTATATTGTTGAAGAAATTATTTTTCTGGGACTGCTAAAGGCTAAACCTGGCGAACATCTTACGGATTATGATCAAAAGGATTATATTAACAAACTTCCTATCCCTCCAAAAACGGTTGATGAAGCCGTTGAACGATTAATCTCCAATTTGGATTTGAAAGAAAAGGTAAAAATAACAAACCAAAATTTAGATGATCTATGCAACTCAAATGACAATTCATATGGTTATTTTAAGAATGTCTTGGGTCTGCTATCTGGGAATAAAGAGTTGCTGGCATCTTGTCGATCCATCTCAAAAAAGCATGTGTATAATGAAGACGATGCTGCACGGGTTATCATTGAGGCTTTGAGGAAAAAAGTAAGACAGACCCATATATTGAGAGTTGTGAAGTGAAAAACACCCCCCTTGAAAAATCCTGACCCATAGGACCAGGCTTTGTTATCCCCAGAGGGGATTTGCTTTGTTGGAGGTTCATTGACTTATTTAAATCACAAATATCAAATTACAAATATCAAACAATTTCCAATGACCGAAATTCGAAAATCCAAACAATGTCTCGCCCTGGAAGGTTTTGGTCATTGAATATTGGAATTTGAGATTTATTTGTAATTTGGTGCTTGGAATTTGTGATTTTAGACACAAAACTCCAAGGCAGAGCCGGATAACTCTGGCCTAGCCCACAGGACCAGGTTTAAAAGACCAAAATAAAGAATAAGCGCATGTACAGAGATCTTGTTACCAGTGAAAATTATCTACTGAACTCATGTCTAGATTTTTCCGCCACATATATGGCGGTTTCCATGATCGAATACGATCTGGAAAAAAACTCCTCGTTAGCATCATTACAGACAATTGATGCGTTGCATAGTGTTATCCTTAGAAAAGTTCATTCTCACCAGAGGCAGTCCTATTTTTTATACAGAAAAGCGGCAAAAACCCTCCGTTTTCTTGCGTCTGCCGGTGAAAACCCGGATCTGGCCGCAGAATCTATAGAGAGTCTTAAACATATTGTTGCTAATTCTGACGGACCTTCACATCGGGCAGCGGCCGAGGCATTGGGATCGCTTCCTCTGAAAATAAAAGGGCCCTCTTTAAATGAGGAACGCATAAAAAAAGTCTCCTCCATCAGATGGGACGAGTTGCGTGATAAAACAAGTTTAAATCAATGCTGCCATATGAAATGTATCGGGCGAAGTCTTGTGTTCTCCTTAGCGAGTGATCTTGTGTTTGTAATGAAACTGTCAAGATCGAATTTTGAGAATGCATCCTTGAATCGTGAGGCATTATGGATGGAGTATTTGCAAACGATTAAGCACGAATTTCCGATAAAATTTGATATACCCACACCGTTCAGGTTTGGGAAAGCGTATCTATTCAGGCTGACAGATTTCCCGGATAAACTGAAAAACAGAGTTAATATACGTATGGATTCCGCCATAGGTTTTACGGTCCATCCCGATTATTTTGTTTATCCCAACCCCCTTCCTGATGAAAAAAGAGTTGATTGGAACAATTTTATGGAGGTTATGAGGCGGAACGCCTGGCTTCTTGGAAGGCTGGCTTCAATGGGTATCGTTCACACTGCTCCGGTACCTCTTTTTCACAATCGTGTACAAAGCTACCGGCGGAATGATGGAGGATATTATGAATGGCCGAGAGGAGGAAGGCTGGACAGATGGTTAATGTCATGCCGCTATCCTAATCTGGGGAAATCGGGTATCAGAGATTTTGAGCACCTTGAGGCTATTTCGGGCTCTTCTTGCAAATATTACAGGCTGGTTGGAAATCATTTTATAAGTATTATTCTGATCTGTGCAAGTTATTTCCGCAATCATCATCCTGAACGGATGGGTTTTGATAAAAAGGGATGTCCCGTAGATGCACGAGACCTTTTTTGCCCTGATTTAATGCGGGAGCTGATAGAAGCTTCATTTAACTCCTATTATGAAGGATTCACAGGAAGAAAAACCGGGGATAGTTTGCCTGTTGATTTTGATAATTTTGTGTTACGTTTAATTGATGAATTCGGAGTTGATCGATATATGGAGGAAATTTTCAGAGCCACTGATCAACAGGAGATGAGCGATGTTGAATTCAATGAATTTTTATTGGAGCGTGGGTTTAACCGGAACAACATAGAGGGGCTGCCCAGAGGTCTGGAAGATATAGCAATAATGACCGGCCCGCACCTGGGAGGTTTTAATCAAAGTATTTCCCTGCCCGAACTTATTCACTTCACGGAAACCGCTACTTCTTATTGTATATGTGATCGTTATATTTTTGATGGCTTTATAAAAAATCCAACTTCTGCGTTGCACTGCATTCCTCGTCGTTGCGACGTACTATAAGTACGTCTCATTCCTCGGAATTTGCGCGCCTTGAATTTGGAGCTTTTTACTTTGCCATCAATTTCTGACTTTTTACGAGACCGTCAATACTTGATTGAACACCGATCAAAGAACGTCTTTGATTCGTGCCATTGCCTTCTCAACGTTTTCGTAACTATTAAAGGCACTTATACGGATAAAGCCATTGCCGCATTTACCGAATCCGGGACCCGGGGTTGTGACCACACCGGCTTTTTTAAGCAGAAAATCAAAAAATTCCCAGGCATCGCTTTTACAGTTCACCCATATATAAGGTGAATTTTCACCGCCTACAATTTCAAAACCAAGTTCTGCCATCTCTTTTCGTATCAGGGCGGCATTTTTCAAATAATAGTCTGTCAACCCGATGATCTGGGCTTTACCTTCTTCAGTGTAAGCCGCTTCGGCCGCTTTCTGAACCGGATAAGACACACCGTTAAACTTGGTAGACTGCCGCCGGTTCCACAACGTATGTAAGGAATGCTTCTGACCGCTCCCGTCATAAGCCATGCAGGTTTTGGGAACAACAGTGCAGGCGCAACGGATACCGGTAAAACCGGCGGTTTTGGAAAAGCTCCTGAATTCGATGGCCACTTCGCGAGCACCTTGAATCTCAAAAATCGAGCGTGGAAGGGTTTGCTCCCGGATATAGGATTCATAGGCTGCATCAAAAAGAATAAGCGCTTTGTTTTCCCGGGCAAAGTCTACCCAGGTCTTCAACGTGTCCCGGGAAATGGTCGCGCCGGTGGGGTTATTGGGAAAACAGAGATAAATCAAATCCACCGGTTTTTCAGGGAGGCGTGGAACAAACCCGTTTTCGGGCAAACTCTCCAAATAAATAATTTTGTCATATCTCCCGTCATTACAATCTCCTGTTCGGCCGGCCATCACATTGGTGTCAAGATAAACCGGATATACCGGATCCGGAATCGCCAGGATAATATCCTTGGCAAACAGCTCCTGAATATTTGCGGTATCGCATTTGGAGCCGTCGCTTACAAATATTTCATCCGGACTTATATCCGCCCCCCGGGACTGATAATCGTTGAAAGCGATCTTTTCCCTTAAAAAGTCATACCCCTGCTCAGGCCCGTAGCCGCGGAAAGTCGCCTCCGAAGCCATCTCTTTCACACCTTCTTGAAACGCTTGAATACATGCCGGCGGAAGCGGCAGCGTTACATCACCGATTCCAAGACGTATGATCCGGGCATCCGGGTTCTCTTTCTGATATGCAGATACACGGTTGGCGATTTCAACAAACAGATATGAAGACCGAAGTTTTAGATAATTTTCATTGATTCGGATCATGATTCATTCTTTCATTAGGATGGTTTTTATTAAATTAGGTTATTTCTTCATACGATCTTTAATGAAAAAATAAATAAGATATGCCACCCCTGCTAAACAAGCAAGTTTGAACATCCAAAATTCACCCAATAGGTTCTCCATAATAGTAATACCCCGCATTTTTTCCTATTATACAATCGCTTCGCGATTCTATGAAACGTCCGCCTTCGGCGGACTTTGAAAAAATAAATTCCTATACTATCAAGTTAGGCATTTGCAATTTATCCAGAGCTTAGCCCAGGGAATCGTCAAAGTCAAATCTAACTGATTCAGATAGAAGCGATTTGCTTTCCCGGATACGGCACTAAAATCACAAATCAAAATACTCAAATTGCAAACAATATCAAAATTGCAAATTTCAATGACCAAAACATTTCAATCACTTATTGGATGTCTCGCCGTCACTCTATCTGTTTTGAATTCGGAGAGAAGCGGAGCCGGAGGCCCATAGTACCAGGTTCTCAAGATCAAAATAAAAAAGGCTTGCGAGTTCTTAAAATACTTGCAAACCTTTGATTTTATCTGGAGGCGGCAACCAGATTCGAACTGGTGAATAGCGGTTTTGCAGACCGCTGCCTTACCACTTGGCTATGCCGCCCCTCCAAAAAAAAATGGAGCGGGAAACGGGATTTGAACCCGCGACTTCGACCTTGGCAAGGTCGCACTCTACCGCTGAGTTATTCCCGCTCAACGATATTGATTTCATAAATATATTTTCCGATTTTGTCAAGAAAAAATTATTTCTTAAGAAGACTTCTGGACTTTATAAAATAATCCGCACCTGACCAGACAGTCAATATCAAGGCCGCCCATAAAAATATCATCCCTATTGCATGAAAATCGATGGTAAGATATTGAAAGTGTATTAAAAGCGGAATGATGGCGGCAATTTGAAATCCGGTTTTGTATTTTCCAAGACTGGATGCGGAAATGTCTTGCCCCTTATTGGCAATAATACTTCTCAAGCCGGTCACCGCGATCTCCCGCCCTATAATGATGCAAACAATCCAGGCCGGTATCCACCCGAGAGAAGTAAGCATAATAAAAGACGTAGAAACCAGCACCTTGTCTGCAACAGGATCCATAACCTTCCCGAAGTTAGACACCAATCCTCTTTGCCTTGCAAAAAACCCGTCCAAAAAATCGGTAATGGCAGCCGCGGTGAAAATCAGTGCAGCGATGAATGTATAGAATCTGCTCGGAAACATAAGCAAAATCACAATCAGCGGTACTGCGGCAACACGAAACAGAGTCAAACTGTTGGGATGGCTCAATATATTTTTTATCTGCCCGCCAGGAAACATTGTTTTGATTAGGTTCCTACTTTTTTGTCTTTTCCCAGTCGTCAAGGAACGCCTTGAGACCTTTATCAGTCATAGGATGGGCAGCCAGCTTGCCGAGAACACTAAAAGGGATCGTTGCAATGTCCGCCCCCATTAACGCCGATTCCAGCACATGAAGCGGGTTGCGTATACTGGCTACGATGATTTCGGTATCAAATGCGTAGTTACTGTAAATTTCAACAATCTGCTCCACAAGCAAAAGACCTTCCTGGGACAGATCATCAAGGCGACCGATAAATGGGCTTATATAAGCAGCCCCGGCCTTTGCAGCCATCAGGGCCTGAAGTGGTGAGAAGGCCAATGTTACATTTGTCTTAATCCCCTCTTCCGCAAGTCTGCGTGTGGCTTTTAAGCCATCTACGATCATGGGAATCTTCACCACAATATTATCGTGGATCTTTGCCAGATGACGGGCTTCCTTAATCATACCCTCAGTATCGGTACTAATAACCTCGGCACTGATGGGGCCGTCAACTATTTGACAAATTTCTTTTATAATATCTTCAAAATCCCGGCCCTCCTTTGCAATAAGACTTGGATTGGTTGTAACACCGTCCACCATACCCATACTGTGTGCTTCCCTTATTTCGTCTACGTTTGCAGTGTCGATAAAAAATTTCATCGGGTTAAACCTCCTGTATGATAAATTGGCCTAAAATTTTTGAAATCTATGCTTTTAATGGCAAAACTTTTTTCTTTTAGCCACCAAGGCACCAAGACACTAAGAACAAATAACAAAATAAAATCCTTCGTGTCTTTGTGCCTTGGTGGCAAATATTTCTTTGTTCAGGCTTGTCCGGGTTGGGTGTTATTTGTTTGAATGCTTTTCCACAAATTTATCCTTGCATTCTTTGCTGCAAAAATACAAATCCTTCCCATCGATTCTCAAATGCACACCATCTTTTTTAGGGAAATATATTTCACAGAAAGGATCTTTGATCATGACGTCATCGATCTCGCCGGCGGTTTTGTTAAATACCGTTTTCTGCGGTGATCTGCCTTGAAGCATCCAAGATTTCAGAACCCTGTAGCAAAGGTATATAATGCCCAATAAGATTAGTAATCGCATGAATGCTCAATGATCCTTTGTTCATTTTCATCCAAAATATCCAACAGATATTGCATATCTTTTTTTAAAACAGGATGGACGATTTTTGGATCTATATCACAAATAGGCCGTAACACAAAACGTCTTTTATGCATCCTGGGATGAGGAACGACCAGTCTGGATGAATTTTTCACCAAATCATCATATAAAATGATGTCCAGGTCGAGAATCCGAGGACCAAACCGTACCGGGTCATACACCCGTCCGGTATCGCGCTCGATTGATTTAAGTTCATCTAACAACTGAAACGGATCGAGGATGGTTTCAATCTTTACTACTGAATTAACGAACCAGTCCTGGTCTTTGTAATCGACAGGTTCAGTTTTGTAAAATCGCGACCAATCCTTCAACACTGTTTTTTTGGCTCTTGTCAGGGCAGCGATACCATTCTTACAGTTTAAAAGCTTATTCCCCATGTTGGACCCTGCACTGATGTATGCGGTATGAATTCCCATTATCGCCCCGGAATTTCTAAACTTATTGAGATCATAAATCTTTTAACGGCAACCTTTTTGTTTTAAAAGATGAACATCGAACATCGAACGTCCAACGTCGAATGAAAAACAAACATCCAATACCGAACATTCAACAACTATTTCTGTTTTTTTTTTAGCCGTTTTGATACTCGTAACAAAAATCTTAATCAATTCTACTGTTTCTTCATCTTTTCCCATTCAACATTCGATGTTGGACGTTCGATGTTGGACGTTCATTTTTTTTCAGTAAACATTCCACAGTCCTTCCGGAGCAAAAAATAACTTAGCGCTCATGGGGCGAAGCTCCTAAGTTTCAATCGTCTTTCCATGCATCTTCCCAGAGCTGAGCCTTGTAAATAATACGCGCATCACCTTCAAGATAAATGTCGTAATATTTGCCGTTATTTTCTTGATAAAAGATGTTTAGATATCCACCGCTTCGTGTCTGAACACTTACCGGAGATGTTAACTTTTTTTTACAAGCCATGATAACCGCACTGGCAATCGCCCCCGTACCGCATGCCAGAGTTTCATCTTCAACACCCCGCTCATATGTCCGAATTGCGATGATGTTGTCCTTTAAATAGCACACGAAATTTACATTTGTACCAGCAGGAGCAAACCTGTCGTTAAACCGTATCTCCCTGCCCACTTTAACAACTTCAACCGTGTCGATACTGTCTTCCACAATTACCGCATGGGGAACACCGGTGTTAACACTGGAGATGGAAAGTGATCTATTTTTAAGTTTAATGGTATAATCCATTGTAAGATCTAACGGGTCAGTCATTTTTACTTTAACACACTCGCCGGCAACATGGGCTTGAATAATACCGGCTTGGGTTTCAAATGACATGTCCGGTCCTGCAATACCATTTAAATATGCATAGCGTGCAACACACCTGGCGCCGTTTCCGCACATCTCCGCAACGCTGCCGTCAGAATTATAAAAACGCCATTTGAAATCCGCAGCATTGGTGTTTTCCACAAGTATAAAGCCGTCAGCACCCACTGACATTTTTCTACGGCATGCTTTGGCGATAAAATTTGGCAGATCGATTTCATCGACAATTTTATTACGGTTGTCAACAATTATAAAATCGTTGCCGCTTCCGCTCATCTTGTAAAAATCAATTTTTTTCATAATAATTTAATCATATAGAAATGGTGGAACCGATTCACCATCAACAAGATCCTCGTAAATCTCGCGAGCCCTGATAACATGAAACCGGTCACCTCTTACCATTACTTCAGCCGCCCTTGGCCGAGAACAGTAATTGGACGACATGGTAAAGCCATACGCACCTGCACTCATCACCGCAATGAGATCGCCTTTCTTTACATCGGGAATCTTGCGATCTACTGCCAGAAAATCTCCGCTCTCGCAAATTGGACCCACAACGTCTGCCGTTATCAGCTTATTCTCTGTGCTTACAACCGGCTCTATGGCATGAAAAGCGTCGTACAGTGTGGGTCGTAACAGATCGTTCATACCTGCATCAGCAATAACGAACTCCTTGACTTGTCCCGACTTTCTAAAAAGAATCCTGCTGACCAGTATTCCGGCATTTCCTGCGATAACTCTTCCGGGTTCCAGAATAAGCTGAAGATGCGAGCCTTTGAGAGAATCCACAATCGCTCTGGCATATTCACGGGGATGGGGCGGGGATTCATCATTATAGGTTATTCCAAGACCTCCACCCATATCTATGTATTTGATTTCGATTCCAATTCGCCTGAGTTCATTTATCAGGCTCTTTAAGCTTCCCAGAGCTTCTATAAAAGGTCTTGATTCTGTAATCTGTGATCCTATATGGCAATCGATGCCCACTATATTGATGTTCTTTAACTTGCTTGCTACCTTGTACCCTTCAATGGCAGTCTCCATATCAATGCCAAATTTGTTTTTTTTCAAACCGGTTGAGATATACGGATGAGTTTTTGGATCAACGTCAGGGTTTACCCGAATGGCCACAGGTGCTTTTGTTCTTAAAAAATCCGCCCTTTTATCTATAAGTTCAAGTTCTTCAATCGACTCTACATTGAACATTAAAATGCCTGCTTCAAGAGCATAGTCGATTTCGTCGATTCGCTTTCCCACTCCGGAATAGACGATTTTATCCGGAGAGAAACCGGCGTTTAACCCGCGATACAGTTCTCCACCTGAGACAATATCGAGCCCGCTGCCAAGGCTTTCAAACAGTTTTAAAATAGCAAGGTTGGTATTGGCCTTTGCAGAAAAACATACAAGCCTTTCTAAACCCTCAAAGGCCTCGTTAAAAATAAGAAAATGGCGTTTTAACGTGGCGTGGCTGTATAAATAAAAAGGAGTGCCGACTTTCTCGGCAATCATACGGATCGGGACATCTTCACAATATAATTCATTATTCCGGCAAACAAAATGATGCATTACATCACCTTAAACAAGCAGAATTTATAATTGAATGGGGTTTTTCATGAGCAGGCGGCCTGGGGGGTCCCTTCTTGCCACATGCTAAAAAATTAAAGACAATCAAAATAACAATTGAACATATAATATATTTTTTAGAATTTTTTTTTCCCATCAACAGATTAACCTTCCATCTTCACGGCAAAGTCCTTTTCAGCCTTTTTTATGGCAGCCTTTACGTTTTTTAACGCCGTCCCGCCGAAAGATTTGCGCCGGTTTATCATCTGTTCAATAGTTAAAATATCAAAGATTTCCTTTTTGATATGGGAAGAAAAGGATTTTAACTCTTGCAAGGTAAGTTCATGAAGCTCTTTTTTTTTGTTCGACGCATAAGCAACCGCCTTCCCCACGCAATCATGGGCCTGTCTGAATGCCATGCCTTTTGTTACAAGATAATCCGCCATATCGGTTGCATTTAAAAATCCCGTGGATGTGGCACGCCCCATCGCTTCTTTATTTATTTTCAGCTTGGGAAGCATTTTTATGTAAATCTCTAAACATTCTGTCAATATATCCACCGTGCTGAACAGTGCGATTTTATCCTCCTGCATGTCCCGGTTATAAGACAATGGCAATGATTTCATGACCGTTAAAAGAGAAATTAAATCCCCGAAAACACGGCCGGTTTTCCCTCGTACAAGTTCAGGTACATCGGGATTCTTTTTTTGAGGCATAATACTGCTGCCGGTGGCAAAGGAATCCGGGAGTTCGATGAAACCGAATTCCGATGAAGACCACAGAATTAACTCTTCCGATATACGGCTCAAATGAACCATGCAAATACTTGCCGCTGACAGAAATTCGATGATAAAATCCCTGTCCGAGACTGCATCGATGCTGTTTGCCGATATTTCCGGAAAATCAAGAATCCCTGCGACATACTCCCTGTCAATTGGATATGTTGTTCCGGCAAGGGCGGCACTTCCAAGCGGCATCACATTTATGCGTTTCAAACAGTCACTGAACCTGTCGGCATCTCTAGAAAACATCTCATAATACGCCATCAAATGATGGGACAAAAGAATAGGTTGAGCTCTTTGCAAATGAGTGTATCCAGGCAAAACAACATCAATATGGATTTTAGCAATATCCACGATAACCTTTTGGAGCATAACAAGCCGATTTATTGTATGTAACGTCTCATCCCTCAAATACATCCTTACATCCAGAACCACCTGGTCGTTTCGACTTCTTGCGGTATGAAGCTTCTGGGCGACTTTTCCCACTTTCTCGACAAGCCTGGCTTCAATATGCATATGGATATCCTCCAGGCTTTGATCAAACTGAAAATCTCCCCGATCTAACTCTCTTTTTATCACGCCAAGACCTTCTATCAACGATGGAGCATCCTCTTCGGAAATAATAGATGTTTTGGCAAGCATACGGCAATGGGCAATACTCCCTTGAATATCATAGGAATAAAGCCTTTTATCTATATCGATGGATGAGGTAAAGTCTTCAACAATTCTATCTGTCTTTTCCGAAAACCTGCCATC
>JAYEFV010000589.1:0-6446 GCA_034658755.1 Thermodesulfobacteriota bacterium
ACTTCTCCCGAATTGGAACCTCCTTTCGGCCACGCTGAACTGGTTAGCCTCAAGACCTTTTGTAAGAAACAGCGCATACCTCTGGACCAGGCGATTGCAGAACTCAGGAAGGCCGGCTTTAAAGTGAACAATCCCGATAACACCCTTGTCGAGATCGCCGACAGTAAGGGTACTTCGGGCATGGGACTCTATGAGGTGATCAAGAAACTGGAGCCAAAACCTGAGGCGATGAAGCCCGGGGCATCCTGGACGCCCGAGAAGATCGAGGAAACTTTTGCTGGTACCGGTGTAGGCAGAAAGACCATCGGTCAGATAATCAAGGACTATGGGCTTGACCATAAAACGGCCCACCAACGGCTAAAAGAGAGTGGAATTAAGGCCAAGGACGATGACAAGATCAAGGAATTAGCCGACAAGCATGACTCTACCCCCATCAAGATACTGATCATCATCCTGGTAGATAAAATTTAGGTTTCCTTATTAACCCGCCGACCTGAGAGAATGGCTTCCTGCGGACTCTTTCTGTTCCACTCCAAGCGGTAGTAAACAAAGGTCAACAGGGCTATCCATAAGGATCGCAATCACATCATCTAAGACCTAAATTCTGCAAGCCTTGTATCTACCGGATATACCCCGATAACGGGATCTTCGTTTCGCTACGACAAGGCATCAATCGTGCAGCCCTATTATAATACTGCAATCGATTGATAACACAGTAAATCCGGTTGAGACGAGGCTCCCCAAGGGTTAACTTTTTTCAATATTTAACAGGGCAGGCTAAGAAAGAATAATAAATATATTCGTAAGCGTTCACAGGTTCAGGGTTAATCCATTCTTGTTACTTAGGGAAATACATGCATGATTATCTCCCTTTGAAACGCAACTATCGTCGCCGACTATTGAACCATTCCCGTTTGTCGGGACAAACGGGATTCCAGAATTCCTTGGAGCCCGTTCAAAGTTCATGAATTCCCACTGGATGAAATTCAAAATTCCAGGTTCGATAAAATCTAACCTTTAAACCCTGAACCTTTGAACCCGTGAACGGTTACAGGAGGGTCTTGTTAATCTTTTTCCACAGGTCTGAAGGCTCAGGAAATTTTTTCCCGTCTATGTTTAGCACCGGTACAGCGCCAATCAGAGAATTTGTAATCATTATCTCATCAAAACTGAACAAATCATCCAAGAAGACTCTTTTGCTCTCTATGGTAAAGCCCCACCCGGTGAAAAGCTTACAGACTACAGTATCCATGATGCCCGGCAAAACATGCAAAGAAACAGGTTTGGTTACGGTGTTATCCTTTATCAGCAGTATGTTGGCCGTATTTGTTTCTGAAACGGTATTGTCCGGGTTTAATATCAATGCTTCATCGGCGTTTCGGGCCATGGCCCATTTTCCGGCCAGAAAATAATATAAATAATTCAATGTCTTATGATCAGCCAGTGGGGTTTGGCGCGGGTGCGGATATACTGCCAGATTTAATCCCTTGACCTTTTTTTTTGCCAGGCGATGAGTATATGGCCTTGCTAAAACCAAAAGCGTATGATTAAAAGGGGGGGCTTCCCTGTCTCCTCTGGTAGCGATCATCTTTATGGCTGCGGTTTCATCGAGCAGTCTGTTTTGAACAATCACCTGATTGATAATTTCATCCCAGGTCAAATCAGGCGGTTTTTCAGCAAAAAGATGTTCCCAGGTATTATTAAATCTATCAACATGCGCTTTGAGGTGCCCAGGGTTCCCCTTTTCAACCCTGATGGTTTCAAAAAACCCGTAACCGTACTGAAATCCCTGATCAGCAACCGGTATACAGGCCTGATCTAAAGGTTCGAGGGCTCCATTGATCCATACATAGTCTTTATTTACAGATTGTTTTTCTTTCCCTTTAAAAACCTCCATCAGTGTCCTGCCTTTATGTAGGGTTTCTTCATATTCATCAAGTGGATCAGAGTCGAATACAATACCTCCGCCAACCGAGAAGATAATTTGCCCGTTGTATATTGTAGCTGTACGGATAGCTATGGATAGATCCATGGTGTCGTGGAAACTGATATAGCCGATGGAGCCGGTATATATATGGCGCCGGTCAGGTTCGAGTTCGTCTATGATCTCCATGGTTCTGATCTTGGGACAGCCTGTGATCGACCCGCCGGGAAAAGTTGCCTTGAGAAGGTCAACAGAATCGCGGCCCTGATCCAGTCTTCCTTCGACAATAGATACCAGGTGATACACATTCTGGTAAGCTTCCAGTCTTTTGTGCTCCATTACACGGACAGATCCGACCCTGCAGACCTTTCCAATGTCGTTACGCAACAGATCGACAATCATTGAAAGTTCGGCATCATCTTTTTTGCTTTGTTTTAGCTCCCGCCTAAGTTTTTTATCTTCCACCGGTGTTTTCCCTCTGGGCCTTGTACCCTTAATAGGTCTGGTTTCAACCTGTTGGCCGGTTTGCAGTAAAAACCGTTCCGGAGATGTGGAAACAATATGGTGGTTACCTGCATTAATGTAAGCGAAAAAAGGGGCCGGATTGTTATTATAAAGTGTTTTAAACAGACTGAAAGTATCTCCTTCCACGTCCATTTCAAAACGCTGGGACATATTGACCTGATATATGTCTCCTGCTATAATATATTCTTTGATTTTTTTAATGGCATTCATGTAACCGGCCTGGGTGAAATTAGATTTAAATCCGCCGGCATCTCCTCTAAAACTCCCATATTTAGGCGCTCTGTCAGAAATGATACGTTTAAATGAATCAAGATCATTCCCTAAATTGTTTTGTCCGGCAAACTTACGTTCCGGTATACAAAGCCGAGTGGTATCATTGATTTTATCATGAACAACGATAATTGACGGCGCCATAAAATATAAATGCGGCAGGCAGAGTCTGTCTATGGATGTGCGCGGTAGTTTTTCCAGGCAGTCTTTAAGGTCATAAGCCATGTATCCAAGGAGACCGGCATAGATCGGTTTCGGCAAATCAGATTGATACAGGTCAAGATCATTCAGGCGGAAGGCTTTTAATATCATGCGGAGGGTATCAAACGGATCGGACATAAATTCAAAAGTTTGATTTTCAACCGTAATGGTCATGTTACGACCCAGTCCTGAAAATACCAACCATGGCTTTGCCCCGAGAATATGGTGTCTTGCAGAATCAAGATCACCCCCGCTCATCAAAACCGTTGTACCGGGCATTGATGCAAATCGGGCTGAAAAATCGATAAACGGTTCGGACAGAGAAATAGGCTCGGTATAAATACCGGTTATATGTCCTGCAATTTTTTTGATTTCATCCATAATTTAATGGTATAGGAATTTCCTTTTTTAGAGCGGCGAAGCCGCGTTATATAGAATCGCGAAGCGATTGTATAATTTAATTATATTTTCTTTGAAATCCGCATTACGCATACCGGAATTCGAAATCGTCAAAGGTCCCAAGTTAAGAAAATTTTCCACAAGCAAAAAGCCATTTTCCGTAAGAAAACTTTCAGGATGGAATTGCACACCATGAAGTGGAAATTCAGGATGAGACATTCCCATAATTACACCATCCGGGCTATGCGATGTTATGACAAGTTCGGTCTGGCTGAATGCCACCATCAGGGAATGGTAACGGGCAGCCGGAAAGGGTGAGCTTATCCCTTGAAAGATACCATAGTTGTTATGCTGAACCATACTGGACTTCCCGTGCATGGGCAACGGAGCACGGACCGTACGTCCCCCAAAAGCTTCATTCATGCATTGCATGCCCAGACATACGCCGAAGATGGGGACTTTATCGAAAAAATTTTTAATTAAATCGATTGAAATCCCGGCATGAGAAGGATCTTTGGGACCGGGACTGATGAGCACATAATCAGGTCTGAGCCCTGTAATCTGTTCAAGCGTTATCATGTCACTTCTATACACTGTGATTTCAAGGTCATAATGCATAAACATCTGGACGAGATTATAAGTAAAAGAGTCGTAATTATCAATGACAAGCAGTTTGGCCATACCCAGATCCCAAAATTAAAAAAGCCACCCCTGTGAGTCTGGGTGGCTTTCAGCCTATTACATAACTCAATTAATAAAATTGCTTCGCAATGTTATATAATGATATTTTGCCGCTATAAAAAACGAAAGCAGCAATTTTTTTCATCTAATATACAAACATCCGCTGCAAGTCAAGAAGAATACCGGTAACGGGTCAATAAATTATGGAGCAGTTACTAGTTACTTGAGAGTCTAAAGTTCTTACGTCATGCCGGACTTGATCCGGCATCCATAATTCATATGGTACTGATAATATTCTGGATTCCCGCTTTCGCGGGAATGACGATGCCCAATTTGTGGTTCTAATAATTTCAACAAGTTAGAAGAACTTTGGACTGTACAGCTAGTTAGTGTCCATCCAGAAATGTTAGACTTTTCTTTGACAGTTATATCATGATTTGAATGATATTCATCAATAAGTGCCTGAAATTACAAGATGCGAGTTTGTGCTATCTCCAAAAGGTAGTGCCACAGAAAAATGCTATAACTGTTGACATAGCAGCACTTAAATTACTATAAAGGGAGTGTCTAACAGAAAGGAGGCTCCCTTGTTTGCACGCATCAAAAAATCCGGAAAATACCAGTACCTTCAAATCGTCGAAAACCGTAAAGAGAAAGGGAAAGTAAAACAGCGCGTTATCGCTACCATCGGCCGTCTGGACAGGATGCAAGCCAAAGGCAGGGTGGAGACATTGATCCGTTCTCTGTCCCGGTTCTCCGAGCGGACCATGATGATCCTGACCGGGAAAAGTGATGTTTCTGCCAAAGCTATAAAAATCGGTCCGCCAATCATCTTTGAGCGATTGTGGAAAGAAACTGGTATCGGCAGAGCCATTAAGGGCTTGCTGCAAGATCGCCGGTTTGAATTCGATGTTGAGCGTGCCATTTTTCTCACTGTGCTGCACAGGCTGATGGTGTCGGGCTCCGACCGCTTCTGCGAAAGATGGCGGCGAGACTACCTTCTTGAGGGCACCGAAGACCTGGACCTGCATCACCTTTACCGTGCTATGACTTTTTTGGGCGAAGAACTCAAAGATCAAGAAGATGCTACGCCTTTTACCCCCAGATGCAACAAGGACTTGATCGAGGAGATGATCTTCTACGATCAGCGCGACCTGTTCTCAGAATTGGAACTGGTCTTTTTTGATACGACCTCCATCTACTTTGAGGGTCGCGGGGGTGAAACCATCGGGCAAAAAGGATTCAGCAAAGACCACCGGCCGGATTTGAACCAGATGGTTGTCGGAGCCATTATCGACGATCAGGGCAGGCCGATCTGCTGTGAGATGTGGCCCGGCAATACCACCGATGTTAAGACACTGATTCCTGTGACCGATAGGATTCGCAAGCGCTTTGGCATTAATCGTCTTTGCATCGTTGCCGACCGGGGCATGATCAGCGCCGAAACAATCAAAGAACTTGAAGAGCGAAATATTGCCTATATCTTGGGCACCCGCATGCGGTTGGTTAAAGAAATCAAGCTTGATGTGCTGTCCCGAGGCGGCAGATACAGCAAAGTTTACCCAGAGGGTGCAACCTCAAAAGACCCGGCCCCTTTGAAAGTTAAACAGGTGTTTCACAACAAAAAGCGCTACATCGTTTGCTTAAACCCGCGTCAGGCCCGAAAGGATGCCAGGGATCGAGAAGCTATCATTGCTTCGTTAAAAGAGCAGCTTAAAAAAGGTCCCAAAAGTCTGGTCGGCAATAAGGGTTATCGTAAATACCTGAAATTCGATAAAGACAGTGCACGTATCGACATGGACAAAGTTGAGTCCGAATCGCGCTTTGACGGCAAGTGGGTTCTGACAACCAACATGGATCTTTCGGCAGACAAGGTAGCGCTCAAATACAAAGAGTTGTGGCAGGTCGAGCGTGTCTTCCGCGATGTCAAGTCAATCCTTGAAACACGACCCGTATATCATCAACGAGACGAGAACATCAGGGGTCATGTGTTCTGCAGCTTTCTGGCGCTTGTGCTCAGAAAAGAACTTGAACAACGTTTGAACCAGTCCGGCCATTTATTTGAGTGGTCAGACATTAAACAGGATCTTAAGGCTCTTCAGCAGATAACCATCGAAGAAGACGGCAAGTACTTTGCCATCCGCAGTGAGTGTAAAGGCCACTGCGGGAAGATCTTTCAGGCAGTAAAAGTAGCCGTTCCACCTACGATCCGAGAAGTAACCTGAGATTTAATAATAGTAGTTGGTAGTGCCAAGAACTTTTTGAGGTGACTTAGTGCCCTGATTTCATTGAAGTTTCAAAATCAAACTGTCAAAGATCAGTTTGATCAGTGAGACGATGATAGTAAATCCAAATGGTGTAAGATCCGGATTCAGTGGCCAGGGGCCAATATATAGGTGCTTTACGGCGGCTTTTAGTATACCTTCTCAAGTGGTTAGCAAAAAAC
>JAYEFV010000590.1:0-6396 GCA_034658755.1 Thermodesulfobacteriota bacterium
GTACGTTTCAGATCATCCGAACTCTGCCACAGATTTTTTTTTGTCCGGAGTAGCCAAAACCAAAGATAGGGCTTTCCCCCGTTTTTCATTGTGTATTTTTTCAATATTCTCCATGTACTCTCGGAATATCCATAAATTATTGATAATAAGTTTAACTTACTAAAAATATATAAATAATTTCATATGAGCTTGACAAGTAAAAAATAAAATCAATAATATTTCAAAATTTATTTAAATTTTGAAAACCATGCTCTGCGTTTATGGTCATAGTTAATAGGCAATTTAATAATAAAGACAGAGCAATTGATGTCTCCGCCTTTTCTTAAAGAAATATCTGGTAAGGACTGTTATTGAACTACTAATCGGCCTAATCCGAATATTTCATGAACAAATTCATGGCTTTTGCATTGCGCCTTCGGTTTCCTTTCTGATCATTTCTTTTGAAAAGATAGGACAACATATCTTTTGAAATAAAAGAACAAAACGCCAAAAATGGATATCAGTACAAATAAGTGGCTGAAGTTCTTAACCTAAGTTGAGCGATTTTTTGCGAAGAGATGTGCTGATATCTTGATGCATAAGGGTTCGCGAAAACCGCAGGCATACCCATGGATATGTCGAGGATTTTCGCGGATCCTTGATGCGCAAGAGATCGGTGCAGATCGAGTAAAACATCGCTCAATTTAGGTTTAAGTTTCAATACCGTAAAGGCGGCAGGTGTTATCCCAAATTTTAGCGGACAGATACTCGGGGTCTTCTTCTCTGACCATTGCCAGTTTTAGCAAAACAGACCGCACAAAGGCAGGTTCATTCCGCATGGTATGGTTCTTTTCAGGTGCGGGCGTAAGGTAGGGGGCATCGGTTTCAATAAGAATACGTTCCACAGGAATTAAGGGTACAAGCTTGCGTAAATCCGCGCCTCGTTTTTTGATGGTCACAATGCCGGTAATTCCGATATAAAGGCCCAAGTCAAGATACTGTTTCAGCTCTGTTTTATTCCCACTGAAACAGTGTATCACTCCGCTTTTCACATTTTTAAAATGCGTTTTTAAAATCTCGATTAGACGGCCGTTGCTGTCCCGCTCATGAAAAATAACCGGAAGATTCCGTTCAGCAGCAATCTCAAGCTGCCGGATAAGCCACTTTTCCTGGGTTTCTCTGGGTGAGAACATTCGGTTAAAATCGAGTCCGATTTCCCCCCAGGCATACACACGGGTATTTTTGGAAAGGTTTATAAGAGTGTTGAGCGTCGCTTCATCGCAGCTTTTGGCATCATGCGGATGAATTCCCACCGAGGCATAAAGGCCGGGGAACGACTCCGCCACTGAAACGGCCTTGATGGAACGTGGCCGGGTTGTTCCTACGATCATTGCCGCAGCAACACCGGCGGTATTCATGCGTTTGACAACATCTTGGATATCGTTGTCGTACGCCCGGTCATCAAGGTGGCAGTGACTGTCAAATAGTATCATTATAGTAGTTTATTTCTTCGTGATTAATTTTGTGCATTTTGTGGCAACAACCTAATTTCTCAACAAATTATGGCGCCAATATCATCAATTAATACACCAGAACTTATTGAGAAGTTACGCAAAAACCTGATAGGATATTGATATGATTTCTCAATTATTCAATTTTCAATTTTCAATGTTGCTTAGTTCCAGCTTGTCCCGCCTACATGTCAAACTCAAGGGGGGTCACCGTTTTAATAAGTTCCAGTTCATGCAATTTTTCAATAACATCAGAAGGAATAGATACATTTGTTTTTAGGAAAATGATGTTCATCTCACCGCCTTCTTCCTGCCCTACCTGCATCTGGTCTATGTTAATATTATTTTTACCGAGAAGCGTTGCAAAACTTCCTATGGCGCCCGGCTTGTCATAATTATATATAAGTGAAATATGGCCGTTTGGAATTAACTCGATCCGGAAATTATTAATTTTTACGATCCTGAGCTCATTTTTTCCGAATATTGTTCCTGATACCGTGTTTGTCATTTCGGTAGTAATAACCCGTACCGTAATCAGGTTGATATACTCCCCGGACTCATCGCTGCTTGTTTCCGTAACCTTTATACCTCTATCCTTGGCAAGGACTTGGGCATTGACAAAATTCACATCATCCTTGACTACATGAGTCAGCAGCCCCCTTAAAACCGCTATCGATACCGGAGACAGATCAAGCTCTTTAAAATCACCGGCATACTCAATGACGACTTCCTTTAAAGCGCCTCTAGTGAGCTGAGCCTGGAGACTTCCCATCTGATTTGCCAGAGTCAATAACGGGCCCAGCTTTTTAAGAAGATCACCGGTGACAGACGGAACATTGACTGCATTTAAGATGGTTTCGTTCTTCAAATAGTCAATGATCTGGCCGGCCACGTCCACCGCCACCTTGGTCTGGGCTTCCTGTGTTGAAGCTCCCAGATGAGGCGTACAGATCAAATGATCACAATCAAAGAGCCTGCAAATTCCCGGAGGTTCTTTTTCGAATACATCCAGTGCCGCTCCAGCAACCTTGCCGGACTTCAGGGCATTATAAAGATCAGCCTCATCAACAATACCGCCGCGAGCACAATTTACTATCATTACACCGTCCTTCATCTGATCAAAAGCCTCCTTGTTGATCAGACCGATGGTGCTTTTTAGCTTTGGAACATGTACCGTTATATAGTCTGACTTGCGGTATAACTCTTCCAGGGAAACACTTTCAAAACCGCACTTTTCAATCTGTTCCGGCGTGACAAAAGGATCATGAACAATTACCAGCATTTTCAGCCCCCGGGCGCGATCCGCAACAATGGAGCCGATTTTACCAAAACCAATAACCCCGATAATCTTGTTGTATATCTCTCTGCCCTGGAGTTTCCTTTTATCCCACCTTCCTGCCTTCAATGACGACGTCCCTTCGGGTATATTGCGTGATAAAGAGAGTATCATGGCGATAGCATGTTCGGCGGTTGTTATGACATTACCCCCTGGCGTATTCATCACAACAACACCATGTTTCGTAGCCGCCGGTATATCGACATTATCAAGACCGATTCCGGCACGGCCCACAACTTTCAATCGAGTTGCCGCTTCCAGAAGATCCTCAGTTACTTTTGTTGCACTTCTGATGACCAGAGCATCATAATCTCCGATAATACTTTTAAGATCTTCAGGAGTAAGTCCTGTATTCACATCGACTTTGATCCCCTCTTCATTCTCAAACATTTTGATACCCGCTTCCCCAAGATTATCGCTGACCAATACTTTCATTTCTTTCCTCCTGAAAAAAATATTTACCTTTTACGAGATCATCAAAATTGATGGCTTCGTAAAAAGTCGTCACCCCAGCGAAGGCCGGGTTCCAGGTCAGTCATAAGTTTCTGAAAACACTGGATTCCGGCTTGGCCGTCATCCCGGACCCCGATCCGGGACGGAATGACAAAAAATGATGTTTTTTGACTTTTTACGAGTTCATCAAAATTAAACGAGCATTATATTGATTTTTTTTTGATATTCAACCCATATTTTCATATTCCGGTTCATATCCGACAAAAAACAGCCCGCAACCCTAATCTAATAATCAATTATTAACTGTTAATTGTTACCCATTGATTATTAACCATTATTTCCTGAACCCTGAACCCGTAATCCGTTCCCCGGCACCCTACCGCAATCAATTGCGCGACCAATTGTTCAATGGCGCTGAAGGGTTGGCCCGCATCTATCATGCGATAGCTTCAAGCTTTTTTTGGTATACTGATGCTTTTTCAAAGTCGTTCAATGCATGGCAACAGTTAACAATAAATCCAAGATGTTGTCTTGAATGTTGAAATTTTAGAAAAAATGACAGTGCTGTTTCAAAAGCACCCAAATTCATGTGGCTTATCCCCAGACACAGGTTGAGCTGCTCATCCTCAGGGAAATACTCCACACCCTTTGCAAGAATGTTAACCGATTCATGATAGGCTCTTTTCTTTTGCTTTAAGATGCCCAGTCCCAGGTAAGCGCGCGGGTCAGGGTTGTATTTCAACGCTTTTATGTATAATTTTTCAGCAATTTTATCTTTTCCTTTTATGTCTTCATTTAATGAATAATCTCCATGATCAAAGGTCATTCCGAGCCTGGAGCAAAAATCGGCATGCATGGGATAAAATTCCTTTTTATCGATAAGCTCAATGGCGTCTACAATTGCAGGAAGTAATTCATAATATGTGGTTCTTAATTTTTTTCCAAAAGAGATTACATCTTCTCGGGACAATTTAGTATCTGTTTCAAAATACTTGATATCTTCAATACGATTTAACCATATGTCCTCAGATATATTAAATTTTTTCTTATATTGGGAATAGAGTGCGGTTCCCGGAAACAAAGAAAGAACAGAAGAATAAATGACCAACGGTCTGATTTTTTTAATCAAATCGATGCTCTCTTGAATGGTTTTCCTGCTTTCTCCAGGTGAGCCATAGATAAAATAGGCCCGTGGTAAAATGCCGTATTTTGAAGTGTTGGCAAAAGTTTTTTCGATCTCACCGGCTGTGATTTTCTTTTTCAGATAAGCCCTAATTTTTTCAGAACCGCTTTCTATCCCGTAGCTGATTTGAATGCAGCCGGCCTTTCTCATCCAGGAAAGGACTTCTTCACTCATATAATTGACCCGGGATATGGCATTCCAAGCGATCCTAAGATTTTTTTCAAGGATTTTTTTACAAATTTTGATCACACGTTTTTTGTTGACGCTGAAGGTGTCATCCGAAAAATAAAAAAAATTGATGCCCTTTTTGTAAAGGAGTTCGAGTTCTTCAACAAAATAGTCGACCGAATGAAACCTGACCTTATGGCCCCAAAATTTTGGTGAACCGCAGAATGTGCATTTTCCCGGACAACCCCGGGTTAAAGACAGATGTTGGTATTCAAAATACTTTGCAGGAACCGGAAGCTGATCAAGATCTTGAATATATTCGGCAGGTTTTGTTTGGACAACCTTGCCATCTTTTTTGAAAGCAATGCCTCTGATATTTCCTATGTGTTCATCTTCTCCTTTTTCAAGGCATCTGACCAGATGTAAAAATGTGTATTCACCCTCTCCCATAACCACAAAATCGATTTCCGGAAAATGGGTTAAGAAATGTTCCCATAAAAAGGTGGCACTTACTCCTCCAAAAATAATTTTCACCTCTGGATCAATCTGTTTGGCTATTCTAGCAATCTCGATGCCTCCCCAACGGTTTGCCTGTAAAATAGAAAACCCTATGACGTCAGGCTTTTTTTCAAGCAGGATTTCACTAATTTTTTCAGGTGTTTCATTGATTTTACACCAGTTCAATATCTCGACATCGTAATTATTTTCTTTTAGTACTGCGCCCAAGTAGTACATGCCGATGGGCGGGACCACCACATCTTCGGTGTTAACCCGTTCTTCAAGCCAGTATGGATATATCAGCAATATTTTCATTTTTCGCTTTTACTGTTTAGTTACTTATTTGTAAATTTTGTGCCTTTGTGGCAAAACTTTTTCCATTCTGCCACTAAGGCACCAAGGCACGAAGAAAGAATAATAAATATATCTTTTGTGTCTTTGTGGCAAATATTTTTGGTTCTCTCCGAGCCGTAGGCTCTACCCTCCGGCCTGTAAGCCCTACGGGCTGGAAGCGGATCCGGAGGCCGGCTTGTCTGGTGTTAGGGGGTATGGTTATAAATTAATAGCTTGAATCTTTATCATAGTTTGGTAATAATTTAAACATAACATATAAAAAAAGAGGAGAATGCCTTATGTTTTTATCCCTTATCCAAAAACGTAGAAGTATTCGTAAATACTTGGAAAAGTCCGTAGAGACCGAAAAAATTGGTCAGCTCATTGAGGCAGCGCTGCGTTCCCCTTCATCAAGAGGGTTTAACCCATGGGAGTTTATCGTTGTTACGGATAAAGATTTACTCGAAAAACTTTCAAAGGCAAAGCCCCACGGTGCATCATTTTTAAAAAATGCTCCTTTAGGAATCGTTGTCTGTGCAGATCCTGAAAAATGCGATGTATGGGTTGAGGATGCTTCCATCGCTTCCATATTCATCCACCTGGCGGCAGATTCGATGGGGCTCGGAAGCTGCTGGATCCAGATTAGAAAAAGAATGCATGATCAGACAAAAACCTCACATGCGTATATCCGCGGTCTTCTGAATATTCCGGAAAATTTAAGTATAGAGTCGATTGTTGCCATCGGATACCCCGCTGAAAAAAAACCACCTCACCGCAAGGAAGAACTGCAATATAAAAAAGTTCATTATGGTTTGTACGGCAATTGATTTATTGACATAAAATCTAAAATATGATTAATGCGTTTCTTTCCGAGGTGTTTAAATTACGAGGTCTGTATTAACGAATATTTGTAACCATGCCCCAAGCAGTCGTTG